>CAMCZE010000123.1 GCA_945885655.1 Bacteriovorax stolpii
CATGCAATAGAGACTTCATTAAATGATTTCGGACAACGTGACTGTGCCCAAGCATCAATGCTTGGCCAAAGGATGGTCATAAATAGGAAAAGACTTCGTAAAAAAATCCGCATACTTTCTAGAACCTCTTTCATGAAGGTCTAGTTTAAGAGTAACAATAAATAGATAAGCGTTGGGAATTTCAAGAAACAGGAAAAAAAATCCCCTTAAGTCAGACCTTTGCGATCAAGGATTGTTGATAAATATCCATAATCTTCTTTGACTCTGGAGAATTTAGGGCCTCAGAAACTTTAGGGATATAGATGGGCTGGTAGTTTGAGAGATATTCTTTTTTACAGCGCTCAACTCGATCTAGTTTTTCAGCTAGATGATCTTTTTGAATCACTCTTTTTTTAGTAGCTTCTCTGATGGCACCTAGTGCTTTAATAGCATCATCTAAAAAGCGATAAAGGAGCATGTCTGCACCCGCATTAATGGCCATGACAGCAGCTTCTTCAATACTAAAACGATCAGCTACAGCTTTCATTTCCATATCATCGGTAATGATAATTTTTGTGAATTTGGTTTCATTTCTTAAAAAATCATAAGCCTTAGGGCTTAAAGTTGTGGGCAACTGATCATCAATGGCATCAACCATTAAATGTGCCATCATCATAAACTCGACCCGAGACTTCGATGCCTTAATAAATGGCAAAAGCTCACGTTTCCTAAGCTCTTCAATTGAGGTTTTAACCAAAGGTAAATCAAAATGAGAATCTTTGGTTGTTCCACCATGGCCAGGAAAATGTTTGGCACATGCCAACAGGCCATTGGTTTGTAATCCACGGATGGCAGCACTTATATGCCTTTCAACTGTCTCAGCATCTGTCCCATAAGCCCGATCCCCAATAACTTTATTATCTGGATTTGTGAGAATGTCACAACAAGGAGAATAACTAAGATTAATTCCGCACGCGACAAGTTCCTTGGCCATCAGTTGGTGAACTTCAAAAATAAGCTTTGGAGAATCAATACGGGCCAAGGCCAACATGGATGGAAATTGTGTGAAATGTTTTTTAAAACGTAAAACTCTTCCACCTTCTTGATCTACAGAAATAAAAAGAGGATATTCATCACGAAGCTTTTGAATAGAATTAACCAATTCAGCAAGCTGGGCCGGATCTTCATAATTATGAGCAAAAAGAATTATTCCACCGAGCTTCTCATTTTTAATAAATTCGGCTTCATCTGGTAAAAGACTTGTTCCCTTAACTCCTGAAATAATCAACTGGCCATAATTATCCAAAACCAACCTCACTCTTATTCATTATCTAATGATTCTTCCCCATAAGGTAAGACCGTTATTCCTTGAGATATCCATGCTATCTTAACTAATTCAAAAGAATTAGAAAAATGATAGAGAAGAGTTTGCCCATCAAGCTCTACTTCATACTTAAGTAGTTTTTTTAATTTCCCATCAAACTTGATCGATGCTGCAGAAAAAACATTTCGACCAACTCCGCTCAACTGTTCTTGAACATAAGGATAAGAATCCCAGATAACATAAAAGTCCAAAGTCTCCTTTGGGTTTTTATAAATTTTTTGCAAAAACTGCAAATGATAGAGACACTCAGGTATTTGTGAGTAAAAACAAAAATATTTCCCTTTCGGAAATGGAACTGTTTTTATTCCATTCCATTTCTGCTCTGGGCTTTTCAATGTGATCTGAAGGGATTTATTTTTCAGATCCAAGCTCATCTTGGTAGAATAATTCTTGCCTTCAAGCCACACATTAAACTCTGATGCTTCTGGCCTTACCGTTAAGAGTCTTTTATCTTTGCTTTTAATTGAACCTAGTTGAGATAGGGTGATGCTCTTTTCTAAAACTTTGGCATGACCACCAGTACTTACAAGAACCTGAGTTCTTGTGACAATCTTTTTATTTATCATCTTTTTTTCGCGGGTCAGGCGGTAAGTCCCACTAACATCTGTATAAGAATAATCCGTTTTCCCGTCTGGAAGACTGCCTTTGTTTCCAAAGGAGCCACAAGATACAGCAAAAAATAAAATGAATATTTTCATTTAACAAACTTCTCGAAATCGAGATTGAAATCAATTTCACGCAGGAGAGAACTTATTTTTTTACTTAATTTATCTTCCATCTGGGAATCCATTTTAGTGAAATGAATTCCAACCTTGTACTTACTGGCATACTTGTCATTTCCAATGTAGTTTACCAAATAAACCACTTTTAATTCAGGAATGATGAGTGTTTCATCCAAGAACTGAAGTTTTATGTCATTGTAAATTGAGTCCTTTTCAAAAAAACGACCTTCTACATCACCCACATGGACCGCCATCCCTGAAACTGAAAGATCCTGAACTCGCAGCTTTAAGGTTTTAATTTGTGAATCTGCATCTTGATTAGGATCAACCATGGTCAGAAAATTTTTAAAAAGGTTCGTCTGACTCATTTTTGATTTTAATTGTACGACTTTTCCACCCTGATAACTTTCGCCCAGGTCAAACTTGGCCCATACATCATAGATAGGATAAGTAAGGAGGCGGTAAGCCCCCCTTCTTTCTGACTTAAAGACTTCATAGTTAAACTTGAGAATAACTTCTGACTCTGTCGTTTTTAAATCGATCTGTGAAAAAAACAAAGCTCCCCTCAGCTCAAAGGAACAAAGAAGATGGGTGGCCTTTAAGGCAGAGTGGTCTGGAAAATTTACAACAATTTCATTGGTATTTTTGTAATAGGAAATGACTTGGCAAAAATGACGATCATCTTTGCCTTTGATCCAAACAGTAATTTTTCCTTGAGAACTTCCAAGCCGGACGAGCCGCCCCTCTTTCTCTTCAGGATCTAATTTACTGAAGTAGGTTTGAGACATGGATTAACTTAAAGTTGTCACCTGACGAAGGAGTGTCAGAGATTCAAGCGCCATACCACACCCACGAACTACGCAAGTAAGAGGATCTTCTGCTAGTGAAACAGGAAGGCCTGTTTTTTCCTTGATAAGAATATCAAGGTTCGCAAGAAGTGAACCACCACCCGCCAAAATGATGCCGTTATCTACGATATCTGCGGCAAGCTCAGGAGGAGTTTTCTCAAGAGAAATTTTAATGGCTTCAACCACTTCAGATATAGGATCTGCTAGAGCTTCTCTAATTTCATCTGAAGTCACTTCGATAGTCTTTGGAGCACCAGCAATTAAGTCACGACCCTTAACTTCGTAAGTTTTAACTTCATCATCAAAAGGGTAAGCGTTCCCGATCGACATCTTAATCATCTCAGCAGTTCTTTCACCAATAAGAAGAGAATATTTTTTCTTTATGTATGAAACAATGGCCTCGTCAAACTTATCACCAGCAACACGTACTGATTTAGAATAAACAATTCCACCCAAAGAAATTACGGCTACTTCTGTTGTACCGCCGCCGATATCAACAATCATATTCCCTGAAGGGTCAGTAATTGGAAGACCAGCACCAATTGCTGCAGCCATTGGCTCTTCGATCAAATAAACTTCACGAGCTCCAGCTTGTTCCGCAGATTCTTTTACTGCTCTCTTCTCAACCTGAGTAATCCCAAAAGGAATACAAATAATAATTCTTGGTTTAATTAATTTAGAACCATTCAAAGATTTTTGAATAAAATATTTAAGCATTGCTTGGGTGACTTCAAAGTCTGCAATAACTCCATCTTTCATTGGACGAATGGCCTTAATTGAACCAGGTGTCCTCCCTAACATTTCTTTTGCTTCTTTACCTACTGCTAGAACTTTTTGCTCTCCACGAAACCCTTGGTGAACAGCAACCACGGATGGCTCGTTCACAATAATCCCACGGTCTTTGGCATAAACTAAAGTGTTTGCTGTTCCAAGATCGATCGCAAGATCATTCGAGAACCAATCCAACATTTTTTTAAACATAAAAATATCCTTTCAATCATTAACTTTTTTCATTTAAGGGCACTACTATGCCACCACTCATTTAAGAATATATTTTGAGCCATCAAGCGGCTACAAAATCACCCTTTGGCCATCAGCTCCAGAAATGATGATATATTAAGAAAATTTACCACTTAGGTCAGGTCTGCACAAGAAGTTATCGAGTAGGTAAGTCTTTCCCGACAGAAATTATCAAGTAACAAGGAAGCTTTTCATGAGCGTTTAACCCCGTTATGATTGAATTTCCAAAGGAAGTTTCATGACTGATGAAAAGAATAAGTTCCCTTCTACTTTTGTTTCTAGCCAATTTGTTCACTACATTGATGCAAAAGAGATTAAAGGCATTGTAGAAACCCTTGGAAACACCCTCTCTCAGAAATATCAAGGTCAGGACCTGGTTCTTATTGGAGTTCTAAAGGGTAGTATGGTGTTCATGGCCGATTTAGCTAGAGAGATCAAAGGCGTTAAACTCTATTTGGATTTCGTAAAACTTCAGGCCGTTGGCCGTAGCAAAGAAAATCATGGGACCATTATCATGAGTAAGGATTTTACAACGAACCTTATGGATCGTAGTGTCGTAATTGTAGAAGAAATTGTCGATACTGGCAGGGCCTTGAGCTTTCTAAAAAAACGTATCATGCTAAGCTCACCGCGTTCTTTAGAAGTTGTGACTCTCTTTGATAAACCCTATAAAAGAACAGTTAATATTCAACCAGATTTAACAGGAAAGAAAATTGATGATCAATTTATCGTCGGATATGGTTTGGATTTAGAAGATTATGGCCGAAATTTTGAACAACTTTATTATCTTAAATATCCAAATTAATTATTGAACCTCAAACAGTTTAACGATTTCACCATGAGTGATCGTTAAGGGTTTCATTTTCTTAAGCCATACTCCATCTTTTAATACGAACTCCGTAGAGAGTCCTTTTAAATTTGCTCTCGTATTAAGGCGAGAATCAAAGTCATCACGACTTGAAGAACCGGCAGTCGTCTTAAGGACTTCTGTTCCGATTTTCATAGCATCTAAAGCTAAAATCTCAATCAAGCTTGCCGGTTTTCCGTATATCTCTTGAAATTTATTAATCATCTCGTGATTCATATCTTTTGGATCATCACCCACAAAATATAATGTTCCAAAGTTTTTTTGTTCTTTTACAACCGATTTTGAAACCCAGCTCGGTCCTCCGATCATCTTAATTCTATTGGCATCATAATAACCCAACGTAGGGATCAACTGAGTCGCTTCATGTGGGTAAGTCGCCAAGAAAACCCAGTCAAAATCAAGCACAGGTGGTAGAGTTTGAACTCTTCTGATAGAACTTTTTTCTAAAGCATAAACATCATCTAAAATCTTTAACTCCTCAGCACGTTCGCGAGGGTATTTAAGTCCTAAAAAAAGTTGAGCAGTATCACGATAATCATGAATATTTTTTTGAAAAGAAGCAATACTTGTTACCTGAAGATTTTTTTCTCCCGCCTTTCTCCAAATCTCTTCAACGTATGCTTTACCACCTTCATTGTCCGGGTAGATGACGCCAAGTCGAGACCCAAACTTTTTAATCATGTCCTCAGAAAGAAGAGTTTCAACTTGTGACTCAATTGAACCTTGTACTTCAATTAAGTGCAGATTTTTTTCTTCTTTAGGTAAGTTGATCTGAGAAAGCGAAATATAAAGAACACCATACTTACGGGCCTCAAGATATTCAGCCTTTGCGCTCTCCGGAAATAATCCACCAATGATTAAAGAAACATTTTTTTCTTTAATCAATTCAGAAACGGCCTGAGCTGCTTGAGCAGGAACATCAATAGAATCTTTAGTATGAATTTTTACATTTTCACTTAAGGCCATGACCTTAAGCCCTGTATCAATACCATTTAAAGCTTTCTGACCAAAACTTCCCTTTTCTCCTGTTAATGGAAGAACCAGTCCAACGTTGGCCAAAGTAATCTCTGCAGCATTATCTAAACGTAGTTCAAAATCTTTGGTAAACTTCTCTACTTCTGAATTGGAGTATTCAGATTTAAGCCAAGAGACCACGTCTTCGGCTCCGCTTTTGTCTCCACTAACATATCTATGCTCAGCTTCAATTTGCGCTAAATGGGCCACAGCGATGTTATGGGTGTTTTTAAACTCTTCCAACAAATGAATCTTTTGAGATTCAGAAAGTTTTTTAAATGAATCAACCATCGACTGGTAAAGATTTGAACTCTGCACGTCAGCAAAAGTTTTATATTCACTCATAACATGAAGGGATGAACTTACAATCAATTGAGAGTCTTCAGCCTTCATTGCTTGGGCCAAAACCAACTGATAATATTTTTTCGTTTCCCCTTCTGAGAGCTGGGACTTATCAATCTTTTTAAGATGATTCGTCAGTTGATCATAACGATTCAATTTGTAGTCGGCACTTGCCATATTTAGTAAAACTTGGCTGTAAAGAATCGTATCTTTTGGACAGTATTTTTCTGAAATCTCAAAATTTGCAAGCGATTTTTCCACTTCATTCATATTAAAAAAAGTCACACCTCTAAGGTTATACTTGATAGCTTTTTCTAAAGGTGAAATCATATTATCGTTGAGTTCACTTAACTGAGTGATGGCCTCTTTATACTGGGCACTTTTAATGAATTCCCGCGCTTGATCTAATTTTGTTCTACCCACATCCGAAATTTGTGATTCATCTATACTCTTTTTCTTAGGACCCAATTGAGTACAGGCACTAAAAATAAAGATAATAAAGATGACTAGAAAACGCATGGAATTCCTTTGTTTCTAACAAATACAGGGATAAGTTTAACTCTAATTCAAGTTATTGGAAAAGTTCTTTGACTCTATCAAAGAATCCTTTAGTCATCGGATTCGAAGAATTTTGCTCTAGCTCAGAGAGTCGAACAAACATCTCCCGCTGCTCTTTACTCAGTTTAGAAGGAGTTTCAACATGAATCGTTATAACTTGATCACCAAAACCATAACCACCAAGTTTGGTAATACCTTTATTTCTTAATTTCATTTTTTGCCCAGATTGAGTTCCCTCTGGAATCTTCATCGATACACGTCCACCTAAAGTGGGTATTTCAATCTCTGTTCCTAATGCTGCCTGTGAAAAACTGATAGGTACTTCGCAAATAACATCATATTCATCACGCTTAAAAAACTCATGTTCTTTAATATGAATCAAAACATAAAGATCTCCAGCTGGGCCGCCACCAAGACCTGCGTCTCCTTGACCGGAAAGTTTCAGGCGCTGGCCCTCATCGATTCCAGCAGGAACTTTAACACTCAGTTTTTCACGTTTTTTATTTCTTCCACGGCCATGACAGCTCTCACAAACATCTTTGATGGTTTGACCAGAACCTTGGCATTTTGGACAAGGTTGAGCGATAGTGAAAAACCCTTGCTGACGACGAACTTCACCGTGACCGTTACACATTTCACAAGTAACTGGCCCACTGCCTTTTTTTGCTCCAGAGCCGTGACAAGTCTCACAAGCAACTGAACGATTGATGTGCATTTCTTTTTCCACACCAAAAGCAGCCTCTTCAAATGTAGTTAGGAGTTCAGTTTGAAGATCATCTCCTGCCTGAGCACGAGATCTACCACCTCGTCTGGCGCCTCCTCGTCCACGTTGACCACCCAAGATATCCCCGAATATGTCTCCGAAAATATCACCTAAATCTCCAAAATCTCCGGCTCCGCCGAAGCCACCACTAAATCCACCTGGACCACCACCCATTTGGGCACCATCATGTCCATGCTGATCATACAATTTTCTTTTATTATCATCGAGAAGAACATCTGCCGCATGAGATGCTTCTTTGAAAAGAGCTTCTGAGTCTTTATTTCCCTGGTTTTTATCAGGGTGATGTTGCATGGCCAATTTTCTATAAGCCTTTTTGATTTCCTCTTTTGAGGCAGACTTAGAAATACCTAAAACTTCATAAAGATCACGTTTCGTACTCATAACTTAGTTCGTCCTAACTGAAAAAAGCCCCTTGTTTTACCAAGGGGCCTTGAAAAAAACATTTTTAAGAACTAGAGATTACACTTCTTTGTAATCAGCATCAACTACATCGTCTCCATCATCTTTTTTTGTTCCTGCATCTTGGGCATGGGTCTCTGGACCTGCACCTTGACCGGCACCGGCGTCAGCACCAGGTCCTTGATACATGAACTGGGCCAAGCTATGAGCGACGTTTTGTAATCTTTCAGTCGCTGCTTTAATTTCGTCCAGAGATTCTGAAGTGAGTTTGGTTTTGGCTTCACTGACGGCTCCTTCAAGCTCAGTTTTCTTATCAGCAGGAACTTTATCTCCTGCATCTTTAAGTGCTTTCTCAGAAGCAAAAACTAAACTATCTAAATTGTTGCGGGCATCAACGACTTCACGACGTTTTTTATCTGATTCACGATTTTTATCTGCATCAGAAACCATACGTTTAATTTCTTCCTCAGTTAATCCTGAGTTAGAAGTGATTACAATATTCTGAGACTTACCAGTGGCCTTATCCATTGCTGAAACGTGTACGATACCGTTTGCATCAATATCAAATGTTACTTCAACTTGAGGAACACCACGTGGGGCCGGAGTAATACCTGTTAAATCAAACTTACCAAGTGTTTTGTTATCTGTAGAAAACTCACGCTCACCTTGCTGAACATGGATCGAAACCGCAGGTTGGTTATCAATTGCAGTTGAGAACACTTGGGATTTTTTCGTTGGGATCGTCGTATTTTTTTCGATGATCTTTGTAAAGACGCCACCAAGAGTTTCGATACCAAGAGAAAGAGGAGTTACATCTAAAAGAAGAACATCTTTAACATCACCTGCAAGAACACCTCCTTGAATAGCGGCACCAGCAGCAACAACTTCATCTGGGTTTACACCCTTAGAAGGTTCCTTTCCAAAGATCTCCTTAACTTTCTGTTGAACGATTGGCATACGTGTCGCACCCCCAACTAAGATCACCTCGTGAATCTCTGCAAGAGTAAGACCTGA
>CAMCZE010000124.1 GCA_945885655.1 Bacteriovorax stolpii
CATTGATATCAAGATGGTGACTGTCATGAATAGAGGGCCTAGCATAATCACAAGAATTAATAAAACTCCAGTCCTCTGGAAAGCCTAAAAAACCATGCAACAAATAATTCACAAATTCCTCACAATGAATTTGGGAATTATTTCAATCACTTTTTTACCTGATATATGAGAAAGATCATTACAGCTATACTGATGACCAAAGCCTTTTGAGATAGCTTCAAAGTTAGACGAATGATGCATAACCATTCGAGGATCAACATTTAAATTCTCAAAAATCTTCCCCCCCCCATTATTTATGATAAATAACACTAAATTTTCAGGAATATCTCTCATGGCCGACAGATCATAGTAGGTCGTCATATCTCCTAGGATACAATAGACAAGGCAATCAACGTTCTCAGCAATCCCTATAGCTGTAGATAACTGCCCATCGATTCCATTCACACCACGGTTACCAAAGATATTAAATCTTTTTGTCTGTACTGACTGAAACTCTCTTATAACCAAAGAATTACCAAGAAATATCACGCTATCCTCTGGGATAATGTCATGAATGCGTTTCATCCAGTAACATTCAGAGTATTGATCATAAAAATTGGTTTTTTCATTAAAAACTGAAGAGTCAATAGTCGTATTTTTAGAGAGTATGTTCCAGAACCGAGATGAATTCTCGAATGTATGAACATCCGACTTATAAACATATCCAAATGAAAGCGCTGGCAGTCCTCTTGAATCAAAACTGAAGGTAGGTATATGGAGCTCCTCATTCAACCGCCATGCCTTGCTTAATGGAGTTTGACCCACTCTTACAATTCCTCCAATCTTTTTACTTTTAAGAAGATTCAAAAGATCACTCTCATCTTTTATACGCCCAACATCACCTGCCCCACTTAAGCTTTCAGCATATGTTAAGGGCCCTAATGAGTTTATTTTTTTGCATAAAGATCGCAAATCAAACGTATCGTGAGAAAGTAGGAACACGACGGGCCCATGATTGCGCAAAAAATCTTCAAAATCCTCCAAGCTGCAGCCATATTTTGTAGGCAAATCATGGGGTTTGGTATCATCAACCAGAACATTTATATGGATTGGACCACCATCTACTTCAAACTCAAACTGATCTAAAAAGGCAGCCTCTACTTCATAATATTTATCACAACAACCTGATGTAATTTTCTCATGCTTAATTGTTTGTGGCGCGCCTGTTCCATGAAGTTTTTTAGGTCGGTCTCCGGACAATAAAATTAAAGGTAAACCCGAATAATAAGCTTCCAGCATGGCGGGAACAACCTCTGCAACTGCTGAGCCTGAGGTTACACAGATGAGTGCAGGCAATTGAGTAATCTTGATTGCACCTAGCGCTTTAAAAGATGCTGACCTCTCATCAACCTCAAAAGTGAGGTTGTCTTGATTAAGGCCCTTAAGTAGTGAAGAATTTCTAGCACCACTACAGAAATAGACAGTTTGAAGATCTTTTAAACGCATAAATAATGCTTGTAGACGCTTTGTCTTTTTAGTTGAACTTCTTCTAACTCACTTTGTGGATCAGACTCTTGAACAATCCCTGCGCCAGATTCTATGAAAACCTCATGTTCTGACCATTGAACGTTTCGGATAGCAACGATGAACAGGGCCTCCTCATTGGTTACAAAGCCCAAAGATGATCCATAGTAGCGATTAGAATATTTCTTACTATAGTCAGTTTCTTTTAAGTATTGAAGTGCTGCCTCCGAAGGATATCCGCCTAGTGCAGCAGTAGGAGAAAGTGTGGAGACGACTTCGATTAAAGATTGAACTGGGTATGAGGACATCGGAGTTTCCAGATGTACCATTGTGCCAAATATACGTTTTTTCTGCTTACCTATGAGAACATGGTGATGGATGGATTCAAGTTTATTTTGAATGTCTCTTACTACTGTCTGATGCTCATGTTGAAATTTTTCATTAGAAAGGCTCTCAGAATCACTCCATGGAACTGTCGAAGCAATGGCATGGGTTTCAAGGTTTTCTTCTTTTACATGGCAAAGAATTTCTGGCGTTGCTCCTACCATCCCCCAATTCTCATCCCAGAATCCATAAGGCAAAGAGTTTTTAAATGTAAGGGCCCTATGAATCAATTGGTATTTTAGGCCCGCATCACCGCGCTCATAATTTTGCCGTGTGAGAAGAACAACTTTTTCTAGTGAACTCTTTTTAAAATGATCTAGATCTTTCAGAAAAATCTGATCAGCATTAGAAACTTCTCTAAAGTTTCTATCAACGCAAAAACCATGAAGAAGCTTGAGAAGATCTTTTTTTTCCCAAATTGTAATCCTCTCAGGAGCGTATTGAAGATAAGATGAGTCAAAAAATGATTTAAAATAGAAATGATCTTTTTTAAAATCTTGAACGCCGGACACCAGTACCTTGGAGCCACCTGAGCCTATAATGATGCTTCCATTCAATTCAATGAAAGCACCCATGTCTCCAAAGTCTAGAATAGCCATGGTGCCTCTGAGTAATCAGCTTTCCTTTTTTCTAAAAATGCATTCCTTCCCTCTCTGGCCTCATCGGTATGGTAAGCAAGTCTTGTGGCCTCGCCGGCAAAAACCTGCTGACCCACTAATCCATCATCAATCATGTTAAAGGCGTACTTTAGCATGCGCATGGCAGTTGGTGACTTTTGATTGATTGTGTGTGCCCATTTGAGTGCTTCATTCTCAATGTCAGCATGATTAACGACTGCATTGACCATGCCCATCTCAAAAGCTTCTTGAGCGCTATACTCTTTGCCTAAGAAAAAGATTTCCCGGGCCTTTTTTTGGCCTATTTGACGGGCCAGATAAGCAGAACCAAAACCTCCATCAAAACTTGATACGTCAGGATCAGTTTGCCGAAAAACAGCATATTCCTTTGAAGCGATGGTTAGATCACAAACGACATGAAGTGAATGCCCGCCTCCAACTGCCCAGCCAGGAATGACGGCAATCACGATCTTCGGCATAAAACGAATCATCCTCTGAACTTCTAAGATGTGAAGTCTTCCCGTTTTCGTTTTATCCTCATAAGTGTATCCATCTGCTCCTCGTACCCTTTGGTCACCACCAGCAGAAAAAGAATACTGCCCATCTTTTTTTGATGGTCCATTTCCTGTTAGGATGATTGTTCCGATACTAGAATCCTCATGGGCCATATGTAGGGCTTCAATCAAATCATCAACCGTTTCAGGTCGGAACGCATTGAGGATGTCCGGTCTATTAAAGGCAATCCTCACTGCTCCTGTCGTTTGCGACTCATGAAAAGTTATATCCCTAAATTGCTTTATTTCTCTCCAAAGAGAAGGATTGAATGGATTTATGATCATACTTCGTCCTTAGATAATAAATAGATGTAAGCAATTCCGCCAAACAAAGGTAAAAATCTTCCTTGTGAAAATTGCCCATTCTTCATTGCAATTTTTATAAATTTTTCTCCCGAAGGGAAGGCCATTGAAGAATCAATGAGGTATTCGTAGGCATCCTTCCTTTTTGTCAAAGCACCTAGAAGAGGCATATAAAGGCGTAGTATATTAAAATAAAAAAAACTTACTATTTTTGATTGTGGTTGCCCAAACTCCAAAATGGCCACACTCTGAGAAGATACCCTCGAGATTTCAGAGAGACCTCTTTCAAGAAACTCAACATTCCTGATGCCAAAAGCTATGGTGACACACTCAAATGATCGATCTTTATGTGGTAATGACATAATATCAGCGGTAGAAAAATCAACTTCCAGATTTATTTTTTTTGATTTCTCTTGTGCCAGCTTTATCATCTGGCCAGAAAAATCTATTCCTTCAACGTGAGAAATATTTTTTTTCTTAAGCATGAAAGCGATATCCCCAGTTCCCGTGGCACAATCAAGAACTGAAGACGGAGCATTTTCCATCACAAAACTTACTAATCTTTTTTTCCATAACCGGTGTGTAAAAAAAGAGAGTAGATCATTTAAAAGGTCGTATTTAAATGAAATATCATCGAACATTTTTTGAATAAAAAGAGAAGATGCCATATTACGTCTCTACTTCTGCCTCTAGGAATGAGGCCAATCGTTTTATATTATTAAGAAGTTGCTCGTATTGATCATAATCAATGGCCTGACGTGAGTCCGATAGGGCCAAGGATGGGGTTTTATGAGTTTCAATAAGAAGTCCATCACAGCCACTTGTAATGGCGGCCATCGAGGCAACCTCTACATATTCTCGTAAACCCATTGCGTGAGATGGATCAACAAATACCCTAAATCGAGTGTTCATTTTAAGGTACATGACCGAGCTCAGATCGAGATGGTTTCTAAACTTATTATCAATACCCCTTATTCCTCTCTCACAAAGTATTATTTTATCCTGTCCAAGTTCTTCTAAATAGTCTGCAGCATGCAACCACTCATCAATTGTGGCAGACATCGCTCGTTTTAAAATGACAGTCTTGCCTGTTTTTGAAAGCTCTTTTAAAAGTTCATAATTATACATATTCCGAGTACCAACTTGATAAATGGAAGTGATGTCATTTAAAACATCCAACTGTCTCGGATCAGATATCTCGGTTGTAAGTCTCAGATCATGCTTAAGTATGATTTCTCGCATGAAGTTTATTCCATATACTCCGGGTCCTTGATAAGAATTTTTATTCGTTCTCATCTTAAAGATTCCACCTCTGATGATTTTCTGATCAGGAAATCTTTTTAGGAAGGACTCTACTAACTCAGGACTTTCCAGTGAACATGGCCCACCTATGACAGTAATCTTTTTTTTTATTTCCATATCTTTCATAAACTTCTCGATCTCATCTTTTCGATGAGGTCATAGATGTTTTGAACTGCTCTTCTTTCTGGCTTTACTTCTAAGTTATTGATAATTTCATTTAATAAACTGATGGCTTCATCCATAACTTCATTGGCCTTACTCCGTACAAGTGAAATGGCCGTATTTAGTTCGTTATCACTCCAGGGATACTCATCACAAACTTTTCCTCGTAACTGACCAACTGGATAATAGAGTTCAGGGTAAATATTTAACATTTCGAGTACCGTAAAATTGATCAGGCCCTCTTTAAGATCTCCTGCAAAAGGTTTTCCTGTTGAATGGCTAAAATCAAGATTGTCGTCAATCATCTGGAAGGCAACCCCAAGTTTTTTACCGAACTCCTGACAATTTGAGATGATCGCCTGGTCCTGCTCTGAGTAAACAGCGGCCGCTGCACAACTCCAGGACATGAGGGCCCCTGTCTTTTTTTCAGCAATGTTGATCAGATCATTTAAGGTTGGGTAAGCACCGGATTTAAAGCTATCTTGAATAAATTCACCTTCAATCATATCTTGCAATGCTTGTGATAAGAGTTGAAGGTTGTGGATGTTATTACTTAAGGTGAGTTCATGGATGGCCTGTGCCATGAGGTAGTCACCGGATAAAACAGCATGACAATTACTCATCAGCATATTCATCGCAACCTGCCCGCGTCTTTTTTCGGCCCGATCAATTACATCATCATGAATAAGCGAAGCCGTATGAATCATCTCGGCCACTCGTCCCAGGACCTCAATTTCGGCTTCAGGTATGCCTAAGAGATCTCCAAAGATAGAGACCATTTCAGGCCTTACATTCTTACCTTTCTTACTGAGATACGAGTTCAACATACCTTGAACCATGTCCCGACTGCCTACAACTCTATCAATTGATTTACTATTCATTAAAGTTTAATACATCTTGAACTTTAAAAAATCAACAGTGTCTAAATTATGTCTAAGTATTTAACTGTAGATGGGTTAAGCTTGAGGGGTTTAAGGACGACTCCGTTCTTATTTCTACAAACGACTGAGACTCTGCGTATTCTTGCACAACTGGCCACCGATTCTTGCAGTAACTGGCCGGCCTTTTTTGCAATAACTGGCCACTTCGACAGGCGCCTCATTTCTTGATCTCTTATTCGTCTTTTTTCTCCTTAACTGTAGCCTTATTTTTTTCTTTTCTCATCGATGGGCCACTCAACTCTATCCGATAGGAGTTATGCACAACTCGATCTAGAATTGCATCTGCAATCGTTTTGTTTGGAATCAACTCATGCCAATCTTTGACAGGAACCTGACTTAAAAAAATCGTTGATCTTACTTCATAACGATCTTCCATTACTTCAAGCAGTTCTCTTTCTTCTCGACCATTCAACTTCGACAGACCCCAGTCATCAATAATTAATAAATCAACCTTCGCAAAAGATTGAAGAACCTTCTGATAGCGTCCGTCCGCCTTCGCCGTCTCAAGCTCACCAAATAATCTCGGAGCCCGAGTGTAGAGTGACGTGTAACCTTCAAGACACGCTTTATGAGCAAGAGCACACGCAAGATAACTTTTTCCCACTCCCGTGAGTCCCGTGATCACTAAATTGTGATGCTCCTTAATCCATGCACAAGTCGACAGCTTTCTCACAAGAGCGCGATCCAGATTACGAGTGGCAGGGTACACAATATCTTCCATACACGCCTGCTGTTTCAGACGAGCGCGAGAGAGACGATTCGTTAATCTTTTATTCTCCCGCAATGCTTGCTCAGTAAATCGTCGACTTTCCCCGCAGTATCAGGCAATTTTTTCTTCTTTCATCTTCAGATACTCACTTGGAGTAAAAATCGGTCGCTTCTCATGAATCGCATGAACAATATCTTTAAAGTACTCCCTAGGATTCACTTTATTCAATTTGCAAGACTCCACCAAAGAAAATAGCACAGCATTTGTTTCGGCCCCGCGCCGAGAGTGAGTTCCATACCAAGTTTTGCGTCCAATCACAGGACTTCTCATTAGCCGTTCCTGTGAATTATTATCAATAGGAAGATCCTCTGAACTTAAAAAATAAGTTAATCCTTCAAAATTCCTTAATAGATAATCTATCGCCTTAACCAGCGAGCTTTTACTCGAATAACTCGACTTTATTTGAAGTCCAAACCTCTCCATGGCCCTGTAGTAAAGTCGCTGCCATATTCGACGGTCTTTAAAATCTTTCAACTTCTCCAGGCGATAAATCTTGCTGTAGCACCAGAGGAAGAACTCACTTTCTTTGGCAAAGGCCTCCACCGCTTCCTTGAATTTTCTTCTGGCGTGAGCATTACAGTAGAGATTCCTTATCTCTGAAAGATTATTTTCACGTCGATAGACATTACTATCCGTTACTGCCTTCTTGTACCCACTAAAAACATCACTCATTAAAAACTCACAAATAGATCTTTTAATTATATCCGCCGCTACAGATCCTGATCTCGTGTCATGGGCCTCAAAATAGCTTGCGCTCCCAGTAGAAAATCCCCACAAATACCAGTTAGACTTTTCAGCTCCCTCCAGCATTCGATGAGGAGTCTCATCCGCATGGAGAACTTTAGAATTCATTACTTCAAATTTAATTTTTTCATAAACTGGAGCTAAAAAATTTGCCAGATTATGAGTCCCCTCAATCAGAGTATTGGCCGGCAGTCCACTCACTCCACCACGATCTGCCATTTGCACGTATCTTTCCACTGGAATCAAATCACAATACTTACTAAGGGCCACGTCCACCACCATCTCGTCACTGTAGCTAGAGCCTGCCTTAATTCGAGGAATCAATGGAGCTGTAACTAATCCATCCTGACAACCTGAACACCGATATTTTACTCTCTTCTGAACAACCACAAAGTAACGCCTAGGAATCACTGTTAAGTACTCACTGTCCTCTGTTAGTCCAGAGTCCTTCATCTCCTTAGTGCAGCAGGGGCACGTAGGAAGTTTTTCCAGCTCCACACGTTTCTCAATCACATCCAGGTTTGGATAGCGCTCAGAAGGCAACAGGACACGTTTACGAGGGTCTTTTTTCTTCTTATCCGGAGTAAGTTTTTTGTCTGACTTCTCGGAGCTTTTTCCAAAAAGTCTGTTCCTGATATTTAAAACTTGTTCATTTAATAAGAACTTAGTCTGCTCTGATTTACAAAGTTCTTTGTTTTGATTCTCTATTTTTTCCTGAAGCTGCCTGATTGCATCCGCATACCCTTTGGCGAGTTCAATCGCGTCTTCCCTCGTAAGAAGATCATATCTATCACAGGGAATTCGTTCGAAGAGTTGAGATTGTTTCATTGGAACTTTATTATTATAAATAAAATTCAAAATTCATAGGCCCATGGCCCCATAAATTTAACTAACTCTAGATAATTCTTTTGGACTGTCGATAAATCTTTTATTCAAGTCAGCACCCTCAAAGAATAAGTTGAACTCCGCCTGGGTTAGACTGATTTTACCCTGGTGATAAGGATTAATTTTACAAAAAAGTGACTTTTCTAGTCTCTTGGAAACAATCACTAATCCAGTCCCGTCGTAGTACAAACATTTACAACACGTCCGTCTTTGGTTAATAAAAACAAACAAGTGCCCAGACATTGGATCCTCTTCAAGAAACTCCTTAACTTTAGAAAACAATGAATCGTAGGAGGCCCGCATATCTGCAGGCTCCTTAGAAATAAAGATTTTAGTCCTACGATTCATTGCAATCATCTAAGCTGCCTTTTTTAAAAAATCCAAGAGTATTTCAACCCTGGAGAATCGAATAATTCTTCCGCCTTCCCAGACTAGTTCAACACCTGAGCAGGGGGGAAGCTCCATAACTTGTCCCGTCTCCTGATCAAGGGTGATTTCAGTGAATTGAAGTCCATCGAAGGCACCGTCACGCTTGAGTTGCTTGGCCTTGCCCATCATTGAACCCATTTTCCTGAAGTCTACTCCTAGGAGTTTGTAAAAAGCACTAGGAGCTCCTGACCACTGCTCCCACTCGTGGAGAATTTCAGCGAGAAGTTCGTTGGGAAGATTTGTAATCCTTCCCTTGGGAGTTCTATAAGAACTAATCTTTTTACTCAATACTGTTAAATCCATTAAACACCTCCATGTGTTT
>CAMCZE010000125.1 GCA_945885655.1 Bacteriovorax stolpii
TATTTAATTTCCACATAGGGGTTTCCATTCTTATCCAAACGTTCTTCAAGTTTAATCATATCTGGTTTTAAAACATGTGCGTCTTTAGAAAGTTTCGCTTGTTTGAGTTTGGCATCAGCATCGATTAATATCGCATCACATGCATTACATGCTCGAGCAGTAATATCATTCTCCTCTCCACACTTATGACAAATTTTACAGCGGAAGCGGTAACCGCATTCCATAAAACGACATTTTCGGCCAAAGTGCTCAATAACATCACCATCGAAATTTTTAAGTCCCCAAAAGTCATTTTCAAAACCGCATAACGGACACTCTACCTGAACAGGAACGGAATCTTTCTGCGGTTTTTTATCACTAATTTCTGGGCTATAAATATCATGCCTAATTCCGGCGTAATCCAGAATGAAACAGTCTTTTTTCCCCTCACTTAATCGCAGGCCACGGCCAATGATCTGTTGATACAGACTCACTGACTCTGTCGGACGAAGAATGGCTATGACATCCACATGAGGAGCATCAAAACCTGTCGTCAAAACTGACACATTCACGAGGTACTTATATTTTTTCTCTTTAAAATCATTAATGATATTATCACGATCGTTATCATCAGTATCACCAATAACTATGCGGGCCTCACCCTCAGGAAGGCACTCCAGAATTTCTTGGGCATGTCTAACAGTACTGCTAAAAATCATCACTCCCTGACGATCATAACTTTCAGTAATATCAATAATATTTTTTATAATAAGAGGAGTCAGTCTTCTTTGTTGTTTTAAAATCTCTTCGACTTCCGAGATGGTATACATTCTTCCCAACTCTGTAAGGTAAGAAAAATCATAAGAGGTCACAGTAATATCAACTTTCACGGGTCTTTTGAGATAGTTGTTTTTAATCATAAAATCGAGAGGTAGTTCAAAAACACATTGTTTAAAAAATCGTTTCTCTTCCGTCTTAACTTCATTCTTATGACTGATCTCATAGATCCAACCTAGACCGAGCCTGTAGGGAGTTGCTGTGAGTCCAAGAATACAAATATGGGGGTTTTTTTCTCGAAGCTTGGCCATGACTGTAGAGTACTGAGTATCATTTTCCAGACTCACTCGATGGCACTCATCAATAATCAACAGCGTAAATTCATTAAAAAAATGATTATCAGCATTCGCGACTGATTGAATGCTGCCAAAAATAACTTTTTGAAAAAAATCTTTTTTTCCCAAACCGGCCGAATATATACCCGCTTCAAGTCCATGACTTTGGTACTTATTATAATTCTGCTCAACTAACTCTTTAACGTGGGCCAAAACCAAAACTCTGCCCTTCGCAATTTTGGCCAATTCAGCGATGACTAAACTTTTCCCTGCTCCTGTAGGCAAAACGATAACCGCAGGTTCTCGTTGATGGCGAAAATACTTGAGAGTATTTTCCACTGCTTCTTGTTGGTAGGGTCGTAAAGTATACATAGGACTATCATAATGACTGGAACTTATAGTGCCCAGAATTCTTGACATTTATTTATTAAAATCGCATTTTGCACACTGACAATTCCAACAAAAAGGAACCTTTCGTTAATTAAATATAAATAGATCTCAGATTTGGCACCGTAACCAGCAAGACGCGTTAAAAACATGAAGCCAAATGGTATTTTTGTAGTTACAGATCTAAGGGTAAAAGGTTGATCCTTTTTTTGGCCGAGTACAGTTAAAACAACTCTCATTTTAGTCGATAAAATTTCCAAAAGAGTAGAACAGCGACAAGAAAATGGGGCATCAACGATGCTTGCCCTTAAAATTTCATGGCCTAGATTTGATTCACAATAACATTATCCCAATGGATTATTCCGGAACATCTCAGACTTGATCAGGTACAGCAAGAATGGTCTCATTAATAATGTGTACAATAGTACATTGTGATCATTAATAATTTTATTCCATCTGACCATTTGAACAGATTAAAAAATTTTTATTCATTTTGATCTCAAAATAAACCGACAACAATGCTCACCGATCAAAAGTCCTAAATCTTTGCTATAAATTTAAAATTTCCTTTATAATAAAGTCTCAACATTAAATGCTTTGGAATCAATATGAAAAAAACGTTTTTCATCATTTTCGGTATGGCTAACTTCATACTTTTTCATGTGGTCATTGTGATGTTGTTCTTCTTCTTATATCAGGACAACACATTTACGAGATTGAATCTTTCTTTACCGTTTGCAATTGCTTGGGATCTTTTGCTTCTTACTCTTTTCACTGTTCCACACAGCTATCTCCTCACCCCTGCTGGAAGAAAGTTCACTCAATTTCTTCCTCCTAAACTTCACATGACCTTTTATGCGTTTCATGCGAGTGCTACATTATTTATAATGTGTTTATTCTGGGCCCCTTTTGGTGAATTTTATCAAGCAGAAGGGGTTCTCAAAATATCTATCTATGTTTTGAATACATCTTGCTGGCTGCTTATAATGTGGGCCATCTTCACCGCTGGACCCATGAAACAAATCGGCATGGAACAATGGTGGAATTTTATAAAAAATCGACCCATCCATTATAATATACCTTATAACGGGCCTTATCGTTTTATGAGACACCCAATCTATGTCGCATTTTTTGGCATGATCTGGTTTACTCCCCACCTTTCAATTTCTCATCTCATTCTTTCTGTTTATTGGAGTATTTATCTCGTATGGGGCGCCATGAATAAGGACAAAAGGCTTTTGAAAAAAAAGGAATACTATGCCTACTATAAAACAACTGCTGCCACTCCCATGGGATATTTCTGGAGAGCGAGTATGATCTCTCATTTCCGTTTAGATAAAAATAGTCGTTTTCCTTCCGAGAAATAAAGAACTGATGAACTATAAAAAGATATGCAATTTCTCATTTTATTCTTACACGGGCCCAAAACTAAAAGAGCGCATAGAAATCGAAGCATTTTGTATTTCTTCATACTCAAAACTTAATTCGTCCTTGGGGTTAGATGCTCCCAAAACATAAAGTAATGGGTAGTAATGATCCATCGAAGGAACAGACAATTTCCCTGCTTCCATTTTTAGAAAATCATTTTGTAGAGCTTTAAAGTCCCGGCCCAAAAGCTTCTGCTTAGTCCAGTCATCAAATTCGAGGGCCCAATCATATGGAGTGGGATTATTTTCCCAACGAATTTTTCTGAGATTATGAACGATGTTACCGCTTCCAACTATAAGGATGCCTTTTTCACGTAACTTTGCCAGCTCTTGACCAAGCTTTAGGTGATACTCTGGAGGTTGAGACATATAGATACTTAGTTGCATGACCGGGATATTCGCATCAGGGTACATGTGGCGAAGTACGGCCCATGTGCCGTGATCTAGTCCCCAAGCTTCATGATCCAAATGAATTTTTGGATCCACGATATCCTTCTGGATCGCCTCAGCAATATCCGGTCTGCCAGGGGCCGGATATTGAACATCAAATAATTGTTGCGGAAACCCGTGAAAATCATGAATCGTTTTTGGCCTATCCATATGAGTGATCCAAGTACCTTCAGTCATCCAGTGAGCTGAGATAACTAAAATGGCTTCAGGTCTTGCCATCGCCTCACCGAGAGCATTTAAAGAACGCGTAAAGCGATTGTCTTCAATAGCATTCATCGGAGATCCATGACCAAGAAAGAGTGCTGGTAATGTTTTGTTCTTCTTTTTCTTAGAAAAAATCTCACCTAGTTCGTTGAGTGAATTTAATTTTACTGCTGACATAACAACTCCTCCAGAAAGGAAGCCGAGAAAATATCTTCTTAACATAATAAACCCTCGAACCATCAACTTTGTTGAGTTTACAAGATCTGATACTTCGAATTTAAGGTTTGAATGTATAGGATGGGTTTTGTAACTTCCTGATACATATTTTACAGGAGCAAAAGAAATTAAGCAAATCGAGATAAGGAGGGCCCCGGGAATGTTCACAAATGACTTATTGAATTTTAAATACGAACAAACGAATCAAATCAGATTGTTAAAATCTTGTTTAATGAACCATTAATATAAGAATAAAAATCGATTTCATTAACGTTTTTAATAATGGGAATCAAATCATCTAACTGCCATTGCCCCATTAAAGATTCATTTGTAATAACCACAGAGCTGCATGGAACAGTTGAAAGCTGATCTCTAAGCATAATTACATCTGTAACAAATAATGATTTGTCAGGAAGAATCTTCGTTAATGTTTTATCGACTTTCAGGCATTCATCTAAGCTAGACCCATAGATTATTTTAAAACTCATACCAAATATCCTCCTAAGTGAATATGACCTTCAACTTAAAATTAATCAAATAGTGTTATTTTATTACTAAACAGAATTTTATTTAATTTCAACACTTTGCAGAAACAGTTTTATTCAATAATTACAGCATCAAAACAACGCGCATCAAATTCAAAAAAATTTAAAATCAAATTTGTGAGTGGACTTTATAAATAGAAATCTATTTAACTCTTCCTAAATATATTATTAACTAGACAAGGTATTTTCTGAAAAACTCTCAAGAGTTAACATTCAAATTTTTATCAAAAGAACTATTCCTCTCTGAAGAAAAAGAATTGTACTACGATGCATACTCACTCTGGAAAAAAGTCTTTGATGACACTTTTAAGGCCGTCCTCTCACCAGACCATATTCAATACAGTGATGATTTCTTACTACAAAAAGAGCTTGGCGTACTCTCCATGGATAAAACTCCCATAGGGGTAATTCTTTTCTCTGAACTAGACCTCTCGTCTCCTATTGATTTAGACAGAAGTTACTTTAAAAACTACCCTAAACATTGTCTTGATAAAATTAAAGCAACTCATAAAGATATTTCCATTATAAGTAATCTTGCGATTCATCCAGAATTCAGAAAATCTATTACCCATTTCTCTTACTCATCTTGCTTAATCGCTCTAGGAATTAAACGTTTCCTAGAATCAAAAACAACTGCACTTATTACAATCACTAGAAATGATCGAAAAACTCATGAGTCGGTGAGAATGCTGGGTGGACAAAGTCTTTATGAAACTGTTGTCCACGGAATCGGCTCAAATGTATTTGTGATTGATGAATCTTCAGCACTAAAAGCATTTGATCAATTAGATAGAGATACTTTGGACCTTATCAATAACTTTTGGAATCAATGCAAATCAGATCAATCATACAACAACCACATATATACTGATCCCAAACTTGGGATTCAAAGGAGCGAATTATGAACTTCAGAGACCGTGTTTCAAAAGATGCGTACACATCAGTTGATGTTGCATTTACAAATTATGAGAATTTAAACTTAGAAGACAAAATGGTTTATGGTGATTGGCTGGCCCAAACCCATCACTATGTTCATCATGTAACAAGAATTCTGGCGTTCGCTGCTGCGAAGTGCGATCTCTATCAAGAAAGGGAGCTTCATTTTCGTTTAATTAAGGCCCTTAATGAAGAAAAAAATCATGATATTATGGCCGCAAATGATTTAAAAAATCTTGGTTTGACGGCTGAACATTTCCCAGAAAGAATGGAAACCAGAAATTTCTATCAAGTTCTATTTTATATGATCGAGACCTATGGCCCTTATGCTCTGGTTGGATACTTTATCCCTCAAGAGGGTCTCTCATGTATTAAGCTTCCTGATGTTTATAAGCGCTTAGTTGAGATTCATGGGAAAAAAAGCTGTACCTTCTTAATGGAACATTGTGAACTTGATATTGAACATTTTGGAGATGCTCTGAGCTTCATTAAGACAATACCAGAAAACAAACTCACGATCGTTCAAATGGGAATGACGAGGTCTGCTGAGCTATATGCTGACTTGATGAAATCAATTGGTACAACTGAAGATCAAATCCTCACAACTCCGTACTGGAACATTGCGAAGACTAAAATGGAATTTAATCAGACGATTCTTTAATATCTTCAAAATAGCAGTCTAGAGCTGCTTTTGTTGCAAGGGTGTACAATTTAACAATGTCTTTTTTAGGAATTTTATAAAGCCTAAGTAAATCATTTAAAATTTTTCTAGGAGGGAGGCAATCGCCTCTCTCCCAATTTGAAACGAACTGAGATTGAATTCCTAATTTTTCGGCCACATCAATTCGACTTAATGTAAGTGCCATTCTTTTTTGCTGAAGAGTTTGGCCAATAATAATGTTTTTAACTTTGCTGGGACTATTACTCATTTTACACTTTTCCGATCATGGTCAGTTTTAGGGTTTCATCACCACTCAATAAAATGGGTGACCCCATTTGAGTTGCAATAAAACCACGTTTTTCTTTTGTATCTTTATCAAACACAGGTTTAATAAATTTTAGACTTATCTCAACAACTACTTGTTCGGCATTTGACATAGCTTTCATTGGATGTATAGGAACATTAAAAGGAGATGCCTCAATGATCTTTGAATTTAAAATCTCGACCACCCTATTAGCTATAGCTTGAGTGATATCTGAAGGACGTTCATACAGATCCGTCCATTTGCTTGATAAGATCGTTGCAAGATCATAAGGAGCAACTTTTAAGAATTCAAGGTTTCTATAAATTTGAATATTTTCTAAATTATATAATTCAACAATATCCCCCTGACTTATAAAATCAAAATCATCATCCCCAAAACAAAGCCCATATTCATTGAATGCGTGCTTAAGGCATTCAACTTCATCACTCTGACTTAGAAACTCATCCTCTTGTAATTTAAAATCAAATCTTTCAACGATCTTTAAAAAACAACTTAAATGCTTTTTAACATCCTCCAATTGAGAATATTCCATCTGAAGTAATTTATTTATTGAATGGGCGGAATACACACCAATACGACTCCCTTTCTCTAAAAGGCAAAATTGTAGGCGATCTAAAATATTAATCATCGCCAAATCAAAGCTGGCCTCATGTGATTCTTTAAGCACGTCATCTCCAAATAATATAAGGTGATATTTGCGCTATATTAGACAGAAATGAATTCAGAAAGGCCAACATATGTAATATTTACTTGGTGAAGGTGAGGAAAAATGCCGACCTTCTCAAGTTTAGTCAGAGATAAATATCCTGCCTTAAATCACCAATTCCTGAGTGATCACTGACTCGCAACAAAAAAACACGATAAGAAGTCGATATTGAGATTCAAGAAGTGTCAGGGGATTTCTTTTATTTTACTGCATTGTAAAAATCTTGATTAGAATTGGTGATTCGTCATATTTAGATTGTATAAAATATACTTTTAAAATCAATTTGAGTTTTATTGAAATTTTAATGTTTTACTAAAACTCAACAGGGAAAATATTATGAAAAAAAAATTGATTTTAATTTCACTCCTTACTAATCTTGCCAGTGCATCATCATTAACACTGAAAGACATCAACACTGGTAATCTAATTGGTAAAGGTCCAATAACTAGTGTTAAAATTGTTACGCACCAAGATGCCTCTCGACGTGTGTTAGAAACGTCTTTTAGAACGGCCACGGGTAATTGCTCAACTCCTAGTTTTGATGTTGCCACTGCACTTCAGATTGCAAGAGATGTTAAAAACAATTTAATCACCGAAGTTTTTTGTATCGTTGAGAATCCTACCAGGGACCGAGCAAACTATGGTTCAGTAAGAAGTGTAGATTTTCTTTACAATAAATAAAATGATCCAGGTTAGATTGAGTGGAAAAAATGGGAATTAACTAAAATTTTACATTTTTAAAAGAAGATTGATCATATTTGGTTTCTTCAATCCCATGGATTTTGAAAAAAATATGTTTCCCATCGGAACAATCTGGAAAAATTTAAGCTAAATTCAAATTATATCTAGAGACTATTTTGATATTAACAAGAACGCCGAAAATTTTCGACGTTCTTGTTTTTTTATTGATTACAATAGTACGTTTTTTCTTTGTACTGTGCTGATTCCCCTGGTCTCAAAAATTTTATATTGCTGGTAATGAAGTACCCTTGCACAGGACTTTGTATCTGCTGAGGTTGAGGGCAACTTACACATGTATAATTAGAATTCTCCTGCTGATCATTGGGCCCAGTCGGTTGTTCATATTGTATACATCCATTTGTACACTGTACTCCCTCCATTAAAGTTCCAAATGTATCTTCAGAACCTAATATAGAGGAATAATCAATTTTTTGTTCACATTCATATAATTCTACGGAATTTGCGAAGCAACTTGATGAAATGATAAGTAGAAACGCCATAATTCTCATTGAAATCTCCTCATTTTAGATAGGCCATGAATACCATAAGACCTCGATCTATCCTATGGCAGTTGTAATAAATTTAGTGAGACAATGTATTTGTGAGAGAGGCAAACATATAAAATATCTGACTCAGGAAAGACTAGAGAATCGCCTCATTATTCCAGGACCGCCTTCACTACACCTTCGATCCCTCTGTAGATGTCGGCCAAAGGAGCATCGTCATACATGTATGCCGGACACGTGGCCATCCTATGGGTTCGGTCGACAACGTACTCATCGGCACGACAGGCCTGATGTTTGTGACCGAGCTTAATGATTTCATCAGCGGTTTCCCCCGCTGCACCAACCGTGAGCGTGAGTCCTTTATTTCTGAATGCCAGAGCGAGGATAGCAGGAGCGATACAAATGGCGCCGATAGGTTTTTTTGACTGGTAGAAGGAATCTAAGACCGATTGAACATCTGCTCGCACGGACCCACTCGAACCATGGAACGCAAACGTGCAAAGATTCTTGGCCGCTCCGAACCCACCTGGGAAAATGATTCCGTCGAAGTTCTTCACATTGAGCTCTGTCAGGGGCCTTACGTCACCACGAGCGATTCGTGCGGATTCTATGAGCATGTGGCGTTTTTCATTGGCCACAGTTTCCCCTGTGAGACAATTCACAACATCGTACTGAAAATCATCG
>CAMCZE010000126.1 GCA_945885655.1 Bacteriovorax stolpii
GAGCCCTGTGGCACCTGGACAGCTTAAACATCATTACATGCCTAAGATTCCATTAGTTATCGTTCCAACGACTTTTCAATGGGAAACAGATAGGAAAAAAATCGAAGATCTTTTACAACATCAATTTTTTTCTGTTATCAAATGGATACTACCTCAAGAGGCCAACATGGCCAGCCGTGAGCTTTATCAAAAACTCCGGGAATTTGATGAAAAAGGGCATGATCTTATTTTAGTCTCTAAACAAACCCATCATAATACTGAAGAATGGATGGGGATCTGGAATCGACTATCTAAGGCCAAAACTCTTCAAATTTAATTCCACATTTTCACCTGTAATAGATCTCCTAGGTCCTCAGATTGAAATGAGCGAAAATCTGGAACACTAGGGGTTAGTTGAATAGACCCAGTTTTTTAATCACAAATAAAAAAATGGTAAAACAAATGATGACGAAAAAAAACTTTTTGTAATTTGATATCACTCGTACAAAGCCGTCCTGGGCCAGATCTCCTCGGATATTTTGTTGATCCAAAATAGCAATGACTCTTTCTACTGCATTGTCAGCAATGAGATAAATATCCCCATTACCTACATGAATAGAAATCGCAAGTTCAGGATGCAGAAGTTTATACGTTGTGACCTCCGAATACAGAACAGCACGGTTTAAAAAAGGGATGCCTCGGTTAAACACAAACCCTTTTTCATAAAACCTTACGCCACGGATAAATCCATAATAGATGGCGGGAACAATAATCAAGATAAAAAAAGTTAAAAACTCAGCTGGGTACTTCATATGATAATCAATGACATCCAAGATTTTAAATCGTCTTGCCAACTGAAACTTCTCATACGTAAAAGTCTCAAGATAAAAATTATTTAAGAAAAAGACTGTTACCGCCAATATAAAAAGTCTAAAGATATTTAGCATGGAGGTTTTATAAAGTAATTTACCAAGCATTAAAAAGCTCCAAGATCAGGCCCGATATTTTGGGCATAACGAAGAAGATCTATCACTTCTCTCGCACAACCTTCTCCGCTTTTTCTTACTGTCACATAATCTACGATTTCTTTTACTTCATCACTCGTATTGGGAACAGTGGCAGAAAACCCTGATTTTTTAAGTAACGGAATATCAAAAAGCTCATCCCCCATGTAAAGGACTTGATCGGCCGTTACAGAATATTTTTCTAATAAACTTGTGAACGCTTCACGTTTGTCTTCATTTCCAGCGTAACAAAAATCTAGTCCAAGTTGATCGACTCTTTTATTGACTGAAACACTATTTCCACCTGTGATGACGCCGACTTTGATCCCCGCCTTCATCAACAGTTTCATGCCATAACCATCATAAATGCAGAATGAACGGTTAAAGCCCACTTCCTCACTGGCCCACCAAACTTTGGCATCAGTTAGAATACCATCAAGATCAAAGGCAACAACTTTGATCTTACGTAGTTTATTCTCAAAAATCCTAGATGCTTCTCTTAAGCTCATTCTTCCACCGCACGTCTGATCTTTAGGAGTTTCTCTACGATCGTTTTCACTTGATCAAGGGGAAGGGCCGTGGCTGAGTCAGACAAGGCCTTGTCTGGATTCGGGTGACATTCCATAAAAATCCCATCGGCACCAGCAGCAACAGCTGCTTTTGCTAGAACAAGGATCTGTTCTCTTTTTCCACCAGTAGAAGTTCCAAGACCACCTGGACGTTGAACACAGTGAGTTGCATCGTGTATTGCTCTTACGCCAAATGACTTCATGATTTGGAATGAGGCCATGTCAACAACAAGATTGTTATACCCAAAAGATGATCCACGCTCAGTGAGAAGAATCTTATCTTTCGGAAGAAAATGAGAAGCTTTATCAACAATGTTTTTTGTTTCTTCAGGAGATAAAAACTGACCCTTCTTCACTTTAAGTTCACGATTATACTTTTTACAAGCTTCAGCTCCTGCAAAAATCATATCCGTCTGACGGCAAAGGAAGGCCGGAACCTGAAGCACATTTACGTATTTGGCCACCAATTCGGCCTGCTCGGGAGTATGAAAATCTGTAAGTGTCGGAAGACCGTATTGCTTATTGACCATGTCTAAAATCTTAACACCCTCGTCAAGCCCTGGACCACGATAAGAGTTAAACGACGAACGATTGGCCTTATCATAGCTGCCTTTAAAATGAAGAGTTATTTCATTTTTAAACGGCTCAAGATCTTTAAGAAGACGTTCTGCGATCTGTTTGGCCAAATCTGCACTTTCAATGACACAAGGTCCGATATAAAAATCCATTTTTTTCATAATTACCTCTTTATAGTTGGCCGCAGTTCTTCACAAAAGATGCAAAAAGCGGATGTGGTTTAAATGGACTCGATTTAAATTCCGGATGATACTGGCAAGCGATAAAAAAAGGATGATCTTTAAGCTCAATCACTTCAACTAAATTAAGTTCCGAATTATTACCGGAAAAAATCAGTCCCTTTTCAGATAACTTAGTCACATATTCATTATTAACTTCAAGACGATGACGATGACGTTCTGTAATCTTCACATCACCATAAATTTTATACGCAAGTGATCCCTTTGTAAGAGTGCAATCATAAGCGCCCAATCTCATACTGGCACCTTTAGCACCATCTTTACTCTGCCCATGCATGTAATGAACCACGAAGTCGCCTTTATCGGCAAACTCCATTGATGTGGCATTTTTTATACCTGCAACATGACGTGCATATTCAATGATGGCCAACTGTAGACCCAAACAAATCCCAAAAAAAGGTTTTTTATTTTCACGAGCGAATTCAATGGCCTTGATCTTACCTTCTGTCCCACGAGAACCAAATCCTCCAGGAACAAGAATGCCATCCACATTGTCCAGAAGATCGGTCTTCACACCTTTTTCTAAATCTTCGGCATCAATATAAGTAAGATTTAATTTCACTTGGTTTTCAATGGCCGCATGCCTTAAGGCTTCATCCAATGACTTATATGATTCAATAAGTTCAGTATATTTACCCACGACACCAATATTGACGACTTTAAGGGGGTTTTCGGCATTAAAAATGACTTTATTAATTTCATCCATATTTGGCTCTGTGGCCCACATGCCAAGAAGTTCTGTGATCCTGCGATCAAGACCTTGTTGGTGAAATGAAAGTGGCACTTTATAAATCAGATCCAAATCAATCGATTGAAAAACGTTTTGTTTAGGAACATTACAAAAAAGTGAAATCTTATCAATGATGGATGCATCCACTTCTCTATCCGCACGACAAATAATCATTTGTGGAAAAAGGCCGATGGATCTTAATTCTTTTACTGAGTGCTGAGCAGGTTTAGATTTTAACTCTCCCGCAGCGGCCACATAAGGAACTAAAACCAGATGAATAAAAATAACATTCTCAGTTCCAACATCCAGAGCAAATTGACGGATGGCCTCCATAAATGGCAAAGATTCAATATCTCCAACCGTTCCTCCAATCTCCCCAATCAAGAGATCACATTTTTCTGAAGCTATATGAATACGACGCTTAATCTCATCAGTTATATGGGGAACAACTTGAACTGTCTTACCTAAATATTTACCTTCTCTCTCATTTTCTATGACCTGAAGATAAACACGTCCCGAAGTAAAATTATTATCTTTAGAAAGAGTCAGGGAGGTAAATCTTTCATAATGACCCAAATCCAGATCTGTTTCGGCCCCATCATCTGTAACAAAAACTTCCCCATGTTGAGTAGGACTCATCGTCCCTGGGTCAACGTTAATGTATGGATCCATCTTAAGCATGTTGATCTTAATCCCACGGTGCTCAAGTAAACATCCGATACTTGCTGCCGCCAATCCTTTCCCTAGTGAGCTTGTCACCCCACCCGTGATAAAAATATATTTTTTAGCGTGCTTTTTATTCACGTAAGACTCCTTCAACTTTATTGATATCTTCTGGAACATCTACGCCCATTAATTTCTGTGTTGTTAATATCGCCCCAATAGTCATTCGATTTTCAAGGGCCCTAAGCTGCTCCAGCTTTTCAAGATCCTCTAGTCCTGCCATTGGTAATTTTACAAAAGTGGAAAGAGCTTTTGTACGATACCCATAAACACCAATATGCTGATACCAAGAAAAATCTTTTCCTCCATCACGATCAAAAGGCAGAGATTGACGAGAGAAATACAGACACTGATTTGATACAGGACTCCACACGGCCTTCACAACATTTGGATTTTTAAAATCCATTTCGCTGGAGTCTCTTTTACGTAAAAGGGTGGTGATATCAAAATCAGAACGCAAATGAAACTCGGCCAACTCTTTAAGGACATGACCTTTAAGTAACGGCTCATCCCCTTGCACGTTAATAACTAATTCTGTATTTTTTTGATTAAAATAACGTTCATAGGCCAAAGCAATCCGTTCGGAACCTGAAGGAACATCATCATCAACTCGTAGCACTTTTCCACCAAAGGCTTTTACTGCTTTTTCGATCTTCTCGTTATCAGTGACAACAGCACTTTCAAAACCGGAGTCCGCACAATTGGTATAAACACGCTCAATCATACTCTTACCAGCAATGTTCACAAGAGGTTTACCAGGGAATCTGGATGAACCAAAACGGGCCGGAATGAGAATCACAACGGACGACATAATCTAAGACCTAATGTAAAAAAAATTGACCCCTTATCTTACGACACGAAGTTCTTAACGACAACATACCTAGAGAGATTCATTCTTGCGTTAATATGAGTCTATGATAAACTTTTTTTATGAAATCTAACCTGACTGTCATACTTTTGGCACTTTCATCCTTTGGGCTAACCCAAGACGATCCCCTAATGCAAGATGCCATCACTCGTCCTAACCAAAGCCTTCGTTGTAAAGAGCTTTTTAAAGAACGTTCCAATAAAATAAAAGTTCAACAACGTTTGAATGCACTTCTTCAACGTAATCAAGATCTCATCAAAAAAAGTCCCTCAGCTAAATCCACTTTACATGCGCGTCTGAGTGCAAATCAAATCAAAGTAAAAAATGAACTCCATCTCACGAATCTGCAAATTCTAAGCATGGAAGAAAATATTGTTCGTTCTGGTTGTCCTGGTCTCTCACTCTAAGATCAAGACAAGGGTTTTACTTCTCTAATTTCTTAATGTTACACTTTTCAGGCACAAACATTTTTAAATTTGGGAGATGAGCAATGCTCATACTTTTACTCTTGTCTTCTTTATTGACCTTTGCTCAGGATGAAGATCTTTCTGTTTTAGAGACGGTCATTAGTAGTGACCCCGTTTCTGATCAAGAAACTGGTGTCGCACCCACTCGTAGCCGTTGGAACTCCAAACGTCGTGACAATGAGGTTTTAGAGGAAAAAAATCCACAAAACGAAGCTCGAGTCATTGATCTTAAATCTGTTTTAGAAGAAGGCTTCAGAAGAAATCCACTCGAGCGCATCCGTACTCAGCAGAAAGAACAAATTGATCTTTTGAGAACAGATCTCTTACAAAAGTTTTGGTTACCTACAGTTTCATTGGAACTCCAATCTTCAAATCACCGCATTGATCGTTTTAAATCTTCAAATCAAAACACCCAAGGAATGGGGGCCCAACAAGCACCGACAGGAAGTTTAGGTCTAGTCATTGATGAATATACTCTTTTTAACTGGGGAAGAGATTATCTAGAGTACATGAATGAGAAACAAACTTTAAACCGGGCCACAGTAGCTTTAACTGAGGCCAGACGGCGGCTTAAATTTTCTTTGATCACTCAATACTTCAACGTGATTCGTTTTAAAGAAATCTTACGCATTAAGCGTGAACAGTTAAGGCAAACTTCTTTCATCCATCGTTTAGCAAAAGAAAAACTGCAACTAAGAAAAATCCGCACTCAAGAGTATTATCAAACTCGTTCAGAATACTTACGTTCCCAGACTGAGTACCAACAATCACTTTTTGATGTGGGGATTGAAGAGGAACGTCTGGCCAACTTTATGGGTGACGATTATCGAGGACAGTATCGATCCACTGAACAGTTAAAATATGTCACTCTTAATACTTCTATGAATGAAGCTTTAAAATTTGCGCAAGAACAAAGTATTGACTATAGAAACGCAAAACTCGCTTATGATAATGCCACCCGTTCATATGACAAGACTCTTAAAGATAATTTACCTTTGCCGAAATTTACTCTTAACATGGGCACCTATCGCACAGGTTTTGATCCTGAAGGAACTTCATGGAACTTTGAAACCACGGCCGGTAATCGTAACGTCGAATTAGTGGCCGCTATTGATATGCGATGGACTCTTTTAGGGGAAGGTGGTTTTTTCAACTCACGTGATAATCAACGTTCCTTTTTAAACAAAAGAATCACGGAGATTGCCTTTTATAACACTCGCCGAGAGCTTGATGTTAAAGTAAGAACCATCTACCGCACGCTCCGTTTCCTTGAACAGAAAGTTGATATTGCTCAATACCAACATAAAAATGCTCAGAGTAACTACGACTCTGTTTTAGACAATTATGTTGGAGGCAGAGCTTCTTATACTGATATGAAGCTTGCCATCGACAACTTAGTGGTCTCTCACATTAATACTGAAAATGTAAAATACGATCACCTCCTTAAAAAACTTGAACTTTCTGATTTTATGGGTCTTGAAGATTTTCCTGGTGAAAACTTCGAGTCACTGGCCACAAGGTAGTATATGAAATTTTTATGCCTTTTATTATTTTTACCTCTTTTTTCTTTTGCGCAAGATCCTCTGACTCTAAAATTAGAGGATCTTGATCCTAGCTCAGAAGAAGTGCTCATTACAAAACCAGAAAAACATCTTCGTCACGAAAGCATGATCTATAACCTTAACACTGACCTTGGCATTAAGGATCAGCGCCAATTTACAGGAACAGATTATAATCGGTTTTCAGGGGCCTTCCATACTTCTGGTGATTACGAACACCTCACAGAACTTCAAGGTTTTGAGCTCAACTACATGCGCCGTACACAAAATTATAATCGTATCTGGTGGGGTGCTCAGGCCTTTCAACACAATACGCGCTTTAACGCCATTTCACAGAATCACACGTTAAATGCAGGAGATAATGCCAACGCTGACTCAAGATTCCGCCGAGATGGCAACTCTAAGAATAATATTCTTGGGATGGGTCTTGGCGTTGGATACCGTTTTAAGCTAATTTTAGACTTCTTCCAAACGGAAGATATGTTTGAGTCCATTGACGTTTTTATAAATTCTTTAACTGTTAAGGATGACAAAGTTGAAAGAAATTATCGGGGTTATGGACTCTCAACAAATTATGGACTTCATTACCGGTCCAGCACCTCTTTCTTTTATGGAGGGAAAATATCTTATAACTTAGGTTCAGTCACACGTAGTTCAATCGGAAATGAAAGCAAGGGAGACCGCTCTCTAGCTCTCGGTTGGTTATCTGCGGCCTTTGAAATCGGTATTTTCTTTTAAATTATGATTCCACGTTATGAAGTTCCCGAAATAAGTCACATCTGGGAAGAAGACTCAAAGTATGCTTATTATTTAAAGGTTGAACTTGCACTTTTGCAGGTCTTAGAAACAAAAAAAATAGTGCCCAAAGTAAGTGAAATCTTTTCTCAAACTAAAATCAATCTTAAACGGATTCATGAGATTGAGGCCACCGTTCACCATGATGTTATTGCCTTCTGTTCTTCCATCACTGAACAAGTGCAAGAGCACGGAATTTTTTTTCATTTTGGTTGTACTTCATCAGACATTATCGATACCGCTCTTTCACTTCAATTAAGAGATTCTCTTAAGATTGAGATCGCGGCCTTAAAAGATTTTCGTGATGCCCTCTGGGCCAGGGCCGAAGGATCAAAACACCTCTTTACACTCGGTCGGTCTCACGGCATGTTTGCTGAACCCATGAGTTTCGGATTTAAATTCCTCTCTTTCGTAGCGGAAGCGTCCAGGCGCCTGGAAGATCTTGAGCATTTTGAAAAAACGTTAAGTGGACAGATGTCTGGAGCCGTTGGAAATTATACTGTACTCACTCCTGAGATTGAAGAAGAAGTAATGACTCAGTTAAAACTTCAGGTGGAGCCAATCTCAACTCAAATCATACCCAGAGACCATCTCGTTAAGCTCGCTTCCGTGCAAGCAGGCATTGCTAATCTTTTAGAACGTTTAGGGATTGAGATTAGGCATCTTCATCGCTCCGACGTGGGTGAAGTCATCGAAGGTTTTAAACCTGGCCAAAAGGGCTCATCCACTATGCCTCATAAAAAAAATCCCATCGCCAGTGAAAATATTTCTGGTCTCGCTCGAGTGATCAGATCCCACGAATCCATCGCTCATGAAAATACACTTCTTTGGCATGAACGTGACATCTCTCACTCTTCGGCCGAAAGGATCTGGCTTCCTGATAGTTTTGGACTTTCTGTTTACGCTATAAGAAGGGCCACGAAGATGATTAAAGACCTACATCTTAACGAAGATAAAATTTCAGAGAAGGTAAACAAAGAATTTACCACCGCTTCAAGTTATGTCCTTCATAAGCTACTACCTATTTTCCCTGGAAGCAGAGAAGAATTATACACCATCATCCAATCTGCAAGTTTTGAAGCAACTGATCGAAAAAACTTTGAAACTCTTTTAAAAACAAAACTTAGACCTTATCAAATGGAGAGCATAGATCTTCATATGGGTTCCTTAGAATCCATCTATGGAAAACAAATTGATGCCATCTTTTCACGCATTAAAAAGACTTTTCACCTATGAATTGGCTTAAGCTACCTAAAGTCGAGCTTCACCGCCACCTTGACGGGAGCATTCGTTTCCAGACTATTCTGGACTTAGCAAAATCTCACAAGATTGATTTAGGCTTTTCTTCTTATGCAGAATT
>CAMCZE010000127.1 GCA_945885655.1 Bacteriovorax stolpii
TAAAAGATATTATTTACCAAAAACGACTGAGGGAGTTGAAGTATAGATGAAACGTTTCACACCATGAGCACGGGCCCCTTCTAAAAGATTTTTTGTCCCATAATAGTTAGTATCTAAAAAATCCTGGTATCGTCCCCAGTTTCCCATCATGGCGGCCACATGAAAGATGGCATCAAAACCTGAACTTAGGGCCTTTTCAATGTCGGCAGCATTTTTAAGATCACCTTTGATCGTAGGAACGCCCATATCTTCTAAGTGGAGATATGAATGCCGTGAAAAATTTGTCACAACGTAACTTTGATTTTTAAGTAGTTCTTTTATGATGTGAGTTCCTAAGAATCCTCCACCACCTGTCACAAGTATTTTCATGGCCCAATTATAACGTTAATGCCGGGACTCGTCGCGTATTTCTTGATCGATTTCAATGATAACAGGCAAAATGATTTCACTCTCTTCATTTTCAAGTAAATCGTTCCAGAAAAGTGGAACAGTATCATAGGCCAATGTACCCACAAGAAGACCAATAAACAGACCTGGAAACCCCATCATGATGGCGCCACCAATGACAAATATAAAACTCGCAACAGGAGGAATTTTACTTTCGCCCATAGAAACAAAATAGGGTCTAAGAAGGTTATCCACAACTCCGGCAAATCCTCCAAGAAGGAGAAGTACAATCATATCTGTCGTTTGTTCTTGGATATAAGCATACAGAGCGAACACAAAGGCCACTGGCGCAGCACCCACAACAGGGATAAAAGATAAGATCAGTGTAATAAAAAAAATAAGAAAAAAATCACCATAACCCAAAACGGTCACACCGGCCGCCACCAAAATGGATTGAAGTCCCCCCGTTGCGATATTGGAAATATAGACTTGCCGAGAGTCCTTAATGAAAATTTTTACGATTTCACCCATTCGGATTTCATTACATCCAAGGAGGTTTTGAAAAAAAAGACGAACCTGAGTGGCATGCCTAAGAAATGAATAAGTACAGAGGACCATGACTAGAAATAATAAAAAGACCACAGGAAGTGCACTGGCAAAATCCTGAAAAAAAGCTAATAAAAATTGATTTCCTTTAAATAAAAACTGCTCTACTTTCGCATCTGTCAGATATGAATCCATATTAAATCGTTCACTATATTTTTGAATCGTATTCACCACATCATGTTTGAGCATCACGACAATCTTTTGCATGCCCTGGTTACGGTATTTCTCACTGGTAGAAAAAGTTTCTAACTGCCGTGTAACGGCCAGAGTTCCTTTCGCTATAAAAAAGAAAAAGGGAACAGAAAGAAGAACTGTAAATAACGCAGTCAAAATAAGAGCGGCCCTTTTTCTCATAAAACCTCTCTGTTCCAATTTTAATTGTAGGGGAAATAGTGTGAGAGCAATGGTTCCCGCAAAGACAATGGGAATAATAAAAGGAGAAATAAAAATGAGCCCTAAAGCGGCAATAATAATGAGATAGAGAATTCGAATAACATTTTGTTTTAAATTTTTTGACACCCTTCTCCCCTTTGCAGTGAGTCCAATTGCACAGATAAGTTTGTCATATGCTTAGATGCCAGTCTTTTTAAGTTACTCTGAAGACAATTTGGAATATCCGAACCTGAACAGAGTCATGCTCCAGGGATTTGAGTCTTGCCCAAGGCCCAGCTTTCGTGGATAGTTAATCCTGATTTTAATTTTTTCAAATAAGATTGAAGGAGATGCATACATGGAAAGCTTAGTTGTTACTTCCAAAGTAAAAAAATTCATCAAAGAAAAAGCTGATATGAACACTTCCGCTGGTTTTTTTGAACCTTTAAATAACGATATCGTTAAAGCATGCAAAGATGCCATGGCCCACGCTCAAAAACTTGGTCGCAAAACCGTTATGGGCAAGGATTTTAATCTCTATGTTGAAAAAAACGATATTGGAGTGGCCCTCGTTGTTGCTTCAAAAGTCAAAAAACTTATCAAAGCAGAAGCAGGACTTTCCACATCTTCTCAGGCCATCGATCAATTAACGGTTCGTGTTCAGGCCGCATGTGAAAAAGCGATTGAAAATGCCAAGGCCGATAAAAGAAAAACCGTTATGGATCGTGATTTTACGGCACCGACAAGTTTAACTTAAAAAATCAGGTATCTCTGCAGCAGACTGTGACGTTTAAGGTATCTACCTGGGGACGTGTACAGTCCTGCTCGGCCTCGTAAATGATCCAGCCATCCTCTTGATCATTTCGACAGGTACAATTAACCTGAGTACATGTACACGATTTATTTTTTTTCATACATGTTGCCCATGTTAAATCCAAAGACCCTATACCACACGCACCTGGAAAATCTGTATGATATCTTGTCGTACAAGTTGTTTCACTGCCAGTTGAAGGCATTAGGGTCACCTGCTTTGTTCTATTTGGATAAAAGGTTGGACATGAGCTATCAGTACTGATGGTACAAGCAGGAAGTGCATCCTCGAGAGAACATTTTTTAGTATTGGGTTTCCAAACACCACCCATACTACGGCAGTTATTAGCATATATATTATCCACATTACACTTGCCGGTAAGATCACTCCAAGTTGCACCAATGGATTCACAAGCGGCCTGAACCACTACCCCTGATTCACTGTAACACTCTTTTAAATTCTCCGTGACGGTCACAAAAAAGTGTCGAATAACTTTTCTGGCCCCAAACATTTTTTTATTTGAACCAGAATCAAAAGTAACAGAGATGGCATCTTTATAAATATCTGGATTTCGTCCAATAAGAACTTTATGAAAAACAATCTTATCAATTTTAATCCCCGTTGATCCTATGGGAGTACCTACCGTATAAATGGGAAGGTCTTTGTCAATAACGGGAAGTCCATGAGGAACATTTCTTATTTTGCCTTCATAAAGGCCATCAAGATTATCATTTAAAATATGATCTTTAATCGTGGCCGAACAATTCTCTTTAATAGAAAGCTCAGTCTGAATCTCAGTCACAATAGAATTAAGTTCTTGTTGATAATTCATCCTGACTTGTGTCTTGGTAGCAGTTTCTTGTATCTGCATAACTGCAAGAGATAATCCGGCCGCCATCGCTGTGGCAATCAATACCTGCACCAGTGAAAATCCGGATTCTGAAGGCCATTTATGTCTCATGAGGTTCTTATCGTCTATGCGGTCGCCCAAGTTTAGTAAAAAAATCAAGGATCGTGTTTTTAGCGACCTATGGCCAAACCTTCCCCACGAGGATCACTCACCCCGGTCCATCCAGTTTCAGTACGGGAGATGGCCTGAACGGAGCAACCTAAATTTGCATGGACAATCTTATGGCCCTTGGCCATCAGTTCATTTTCTACTTTCTGGGATAAAAAAGGTGATTCAATTTTAAGTTCGTCCGGAAACCACTGCTGGTGAATTCTGGTGGCCGCTACGGCCTCGTACAAAGGCATCTCGAACTCGACCTTATTCATAATCGTTTGGGCGACACAGCTGATAATCCTAGTGCCCGAGGGAGATCCCAGTGCCAGATAAGGTTCACCATCTTTTGTGATGATCGTAGGTGACATACTGGAGAGAGGTCTTTTACCAGGTTCCACCAAATTGTTTTCACCACCAACAGCTCCAAAAAGATTTTGTACTCCCACTTTTTGAGCAAAATCATCCATCTCATTATTAAGGATAATCCCAGTGCCTTTGGCGACAACTCCTGAACCAAACCAACCGTTAATCGTTTGAGTGGAGGCCACCATATTGCCTTCTTTGTCGGCAAGAGTGAAATGTGTGGTCTCAGAAGATTCATAAGGAAGTGAAAGAGGTTTAAGATCCTGGGCCTTGATGAGGTGAGTACGATTGAGTGAAGTAGAAAGTTTATCCAGGTAGTGTTGATCAAGCAGAGATGCCTGTGGAACAGGATGAAAGTCTGGATCGCCTAAATAAAGGGCCCGATCTAAAAAGGCCCGTTGCATGGCCATGGCCGTGAGGTGAATAGCATCTGTGGTTTGGGGCCCCTTGGCACGTAAGTTGTGTGGTTCAAGCATTTTAAGAATCTGGATTACATGAATCCCACCAGAACTTGGAGGCGGCATAGAATAAATCTTAAGACCTCTATATTCACCTTCAACAGGAGTTCTTTCTTTGACCTTATAGTTTTTAAGATCATTAAAACTCATTATTCCTTGGCGATTTTTAATGGTGTTCACGATAGAGTTAGCAATTTTTCCTTTGTAAAATCCATCACTACCTTCTTCGGCGATGATTTCTAAGGTTTTTGCCAAATCTGGCTGATAAATAATAGTGCCTAAAAGTGGAACTTCCCCTCTGCTCGTGAAAAAAGTGGAACGAGCATCATCATCTAATCGAAGAATCTGTTTTCGGTCTTCAATGGCCACTTGTAAATGGTTGTAGAGGGGAAAACCTTCACGTGCAAGCTTGATCGCTGGAGCAATGGTCTCTTTCCAAGGCAATCTACCCCAACGGGTATGTATCTCATGCAGCCCTTTGACAAGACCAGGAACGGCCACTGCCAAAGCACCTTCTTGGGACAAAAGGGCCTGAGGATGACCGGCCTTATTTAAGTACATTTTTGCAAAAGATCGGATAGGGGCCACTTCTCTAAAATCGAAAGCATAAACTTTATGATCTGATTTTGAGAAATATAATAAAAATCCTCCCCCTCCAATTCCTGTTGATTGAGGTCTCTCGACTGAGATCACAAATGAGGCCGCAACAAAAGCATCTATAATATTCCCCCCTCGCTCTAGAATGCCAAGGGCCGCTCGAGAAGTTGCTTCGCCTTGAGTGGCCACCATGTGCCGAGAAGAAGAGGCCTCATGGGCCACACGCGGTTCAGTCGTAGAAGGGGCAACGATTTTTACCTTATGCGAACATCCCATCAATAACAGAAAAAGACATAAAAAGAGAGGCATGGACAAACTCCCAAAAAATAGAAGATACTTTTTGAGTCTAGGAGAAAAGCCATGGATCTAAAAGATAAAAAATGCATCCCTTGCGCGACATATGTGCCCCCCTTATCTTTAGATGAAAAGAAAAGATTGCTGGCCACACTCTCATCAGAATGGAAACTGACCCATGATGATTCACGTCTTCGTCGTGATATAAAATTTAAGAATTTTAAACGTGCTTTAGAATGTGCCAATACGGTGGGTATTATCGCCGAGAATGAAAAACATCATCCAGAAATATTTTTAGGATGGGGCCACTGCGATATCGAAGTCTGGACTCACATGAATAATAATCTCGTTGAAAATGACTTCATTTTAGCAGCTAAGATTGACGAGGCTTTGCTAAAATATTCTTAAGTTCCATTTTTACTTCTTTTAAAAACTTTTTTTGTTTCAACGTTTTGCCCATCAGATAAGACTGAGTGGGATCTACATAAAAGGCCTTAAGAGCACTTCTTCCGATAAGCATTCTATACTTCATCGTTTCTCTATTCGTTAAAGTTATATCAACCTTTTTTTTAACACTTCCGAGCTCTAAAGTCGTACGGATTAAATAACGTTCTTCTTTATGGCCACCAGAATCTGTGACCACACGTTTACCGATTAGCAGGGCCTGGCAGGAGACCACAAAACTTAGTTCATTCTGAATGGGATGAACTTTAAAGTGCACATAAGTCTTACCAGAAAGCTTTTTTTCGAGATAGATATCAAAAGCATGCAAACTTGATGTTTTTGCCCCAGTATCCATTTTTGCTTTTATTCCAATAAGTCCTATAAATGGTAAAGAAACCCACTCTCTCCATCCAATTATATCAGACTTTTTTTTCACTGATTCTTCCATAAACTGAAGTATAACCTAAGATCTTCTTGCAATGAATACGGCCAGTGTTAAAATAAAGATTATCTTCACCACCCCTCTTATTATTACGGAGCCTTTTTCATGAAGAAATTTTCCCTCCCTGCAGGCCTTGCCCTTTTCACGTTTTTAATGGGCTGCAGCCAAATGCGCACTGAAATGAAGAAAAAACCATCTCCGTCCATGAGTCGATTAATGGATACTGTTGATCTTGAGAACGAAGATATCCTGCGTAAAAAACCTGTGACTGGTGAATATACCCACGAAATTGTAGAGGCCAAGGCCGAAGATGCAGAAATAAAAAATGAATTAGGTGTGGCCGAAAGTGATATTGATGAAGAAGTGCCGGTTAAAGAAGCGGTGGTTATCCCTTATTCAAAAAACTTTCTAAAACAAAAAAATACGGCACGTATGGAATTCTGGGTGGAATTCTTTACGAAAAAAGACCGCGCTCGTTTTCAACGTTTTCTAAATAACGGTGAGGAATACCGTCACCATATCGAAGAAATCTTCATGGAATATGGTCTTCCAAAAGAACTTTATTTTGTAGGACTCATTGAATCAGGGTTTTATCTTGGGGCCCGCTCCCATGCTTCGGCCGTTGGCCCTTGGCAGTTCATTAAAAGTACAGGAAAAAGGTACGGCCTAAAAATCAATCACGAGATGGATGAAAGACAAGATCTCTTTAAAGCAACTCGAGCGGCCGCCACTTTTTTTCGTGATCTTCATCATATGTTCCAAAGTTGGGAACTGGCCCTGGCCGCGTATAACTCTGGAGAAAATGGCCTTTTACGCAGGATAAGAAAATACGGAACAAAAGACTATTATCAACTTTCAAAAAACAAACGTATTGCTTCTGAAACCATTAACTATGTACCTAAAGTCTTAGCTGCCATGCACGTCGTAAATAACGCTGAAAAATATGGATTTATCTTACCTAAAAAAGCACACCGCATTTTTGATCTCACCGAACTTAAACCGATTAAAAAAAATACGTCGTTAAGTATTGTGGCAGATAAGCTTAGTATCAACGTTCATTTGCTTAAAAAATTAAATCCAGAACTGAAAAGATATACAACCCCACGTTTCGTTTCAGGTAACTACTTGCTGCGTGTTCCTTCATCTAAATACAGCTACCGCTTAAATGATCTAGAGGCCAAAGGTCTGTCGGCCATGATTCAAGATCGACCAGAACCTCGTAGAGAGATTACTCGTCGTACGGCAGAATTCATTCCTCGTCAGCATAAAGTAAAACGTGGTGAAACTCTTCTCTCCATTGCTCGTAAATATAATAAAACGGCCAAAGAACTTGCCATTATCAACGACTTTAAAAGCTGGAAAACAAAAGTTCAAGAAGGTCAGAGTTTAGATATTTTGGCCTTAGTACCTGCCCGAACACTGGCCCTTGCCTCTGCAAAGATTAAAAATACGCGAGCACCTATTGTTTATAAAGTTCGCAGTGGAGATAATCTCACAGATCTTGCTCGACTTTTTAATCTTAAAATTTCTAAAATTAAAACGGCCAACAATCTTAAACGCGGTAAAATCCAGATAGGGCAAAAGATTGTTCTACCTGATACTTTAAAAGGTATCTACACCGTAAAACGTGGAGATCACCTGACAAAAGTTGCCAAAGATTTTAATCAACCAATTGAAGTTTTAGTAAAGCTCAACTCACTAAAACGTCGGCAGATATATCCGGGCCAAAAAATCATTGTGAATATAGATTAAATTTAGGTGAATCAATTTGAAAACTTGCCCTTAAAGGCAAATGATCCGACAGGGCCGAGGGTACAACTTCGGCCTTCATCATTTTAAGCTCAGGTTTATAAAAAATGTAATCAAGCCGACGATCAGGATGAGAGGCCGGGTATGTAAAATATAAACTTTCATTTTTAGCGTAGATGTCATCAGGGATAACTTCAGAAAGATTCATTTTGAGTGCCTTCTCGTAACTGAAATCATTTTCATAATTGTCATCATTATAAAACTTAGAGCGTTTTGTAGCGCTGGACATAAGCATATTAAAGTCACCAGTGACAAAATCAATATTTTCTTTTAACACTTTTTGACTCAAAAGCTCAATCTGATCTTGTCGCTCCTTTTTATCAAAAGCTTCCAAATGAAGATTGATAATCTTAAATTTTTTATCTCCCATTTCTATAGTTACTTTTTGAAAATAGCGGTGAAGATAAAAAATATTATACCACCAAGGTTGAGAGATTGGTTTTGCCAGTAAATTCACTTCATGATCCATGAGAGGATATTTACTGATGATGGCACCACCCGATTTCACACGAGCAAAATGCCTTGAGATAGGCCAATAAGGAAAAGGAATGTAATGAGCATCCCAACTTAATGCTTCTGCCACATAAGGATATCCGGCCTTTTTGGCAATATACTGGGCCTGATTCATGCCATGGCTACGAAAAGAATCAAAGTCAATCTCTTGCAAACAGATCACATCAGGATTCCATTCTTCAATAAACTGTGCCAACTGACTCAGTTTTTCTTCATAGATTTTTTTCTCTCTAAATTCATAACCTGGCCCTTCAGACCCTTCACCATAAAGGAAACCTAAATTCCATGTCATAATCTTAATCACTGAAGGGTTCTCTTCAAAACTCACCATGCCATCAGGCTCAACAGTAATAATCTCTGGATGATGTTGTTTGGCCGACAGACTCCATGGGTAACCCGCCCACATAATAAGGCCTATGATTCCTAAAAATATGGCAAAAGATAAACAAATAAACATCTTCATACCTTTCTCCCTCCTAAGAAGAGAGTCTCAACTTTTCCTGGAAAAGTTATTCCGAGAAAAGGACTGTGGGCCACTTTGGTTCTAAGTTTATCTCTTGAGACGTGATGCGATTTATTTAAATGCAGGATCGTAAAATTCGCCCGATATCCGGGAAGAAGATGACCTAGACCTTTTCCAAACTTCTTATATCCAGAAAAAATCGTTTTCCACGAAGGCAGAAATTGATTAAAAAAATCTCCGGGAGACTCGGCCGTGACTTTTGCAAT
>CAMCZE010000128.1 GCA_945885655.1 Bacteriovorax stolpii
TATGTCGATGGCAAACTACAACAGTGTCTTTTGTCTTCAAGTGACATTTGGATTAAAGAAGAGGGAACATTACCCGCATTAAACTCATCAAAGATGAATCGTTGGAGCTGCACCCGCTTTAAATTTGAGACAGATAATCAGTTTTACGATTTGATTATAAAGAAATGCCCCATGTTTAAATTTCCTAAACTTATTTCGTATCAATCTACATCCCCATCTAAGGATGAAAAGACGTTGATAAATAAAAAATCAAAGAAATAATGTGGGATCACCTACACCGATACGCTGAACCTCTGCGATACCAGTGGTAAAATCAACAATGGTCGTACTACCTATAAATTCATAATCACCAGGATCAAGAATAAGATCTATCTGATGTCCTAACTCGTCCTCAATCAAAGCACTATAAATAGGAAGAGTGTCATCTTCCACAGAAAGAAGAGCATGATCAATGGAGGTGCAAATCACAACATCGTCATGAATTTTTAAAAACTCTTGGCAAAAATGATTGGGAGAGAAACGCACACCCACTTGATGGTCTATCTTTGAAGCTTTGAGGTATTTTGTAATTTTCTTTTGGGCCGCAAAAATAAATGTATAAGGGCCAGGTATTACTTTTTTTAACATTGCAAAGGCATTGTCGTTGATATGAGCAATTTCCATGGCACGTTTGAAGCTTGCACAAAGGATTGTAAAATGTTTGGTGTTGTCGACATGTTTGATGTGATAAAGCTTATCAACACTTTTTTTATGATAGGGATCTGCTGCCAAGATCCAATTTGTTTCCGTGGGAAAACAAATAAGCCCCCCATTTTTTAAAATTTGGGAGGCCTTGAGTATGATTCTGTCATCTGGATTTTGAGAAACGATATATTCAATCATTTCTCTATTAAAGATTAATGTCCGCTGACTGTCATCTCGCGACCGAGAGACTTTGAGCGTCTTTCGAAGAAATTTTGATTTTCTTCTCTTTCCGACTCTTCTTTGCAGAGAATGCACATCTCTGAAGTTGGTCTTGCAATCAATCTTTGAAACGTAATGGGATCGCCACAATCATCGCACATACCATATTGCTCAGTTTCGATCTTACTTAAAGTTTTAGTAATTTTTTTATAATAAAGGCTTTCTCTATTTGAGAAACGCATATCAGCGGCCAGCAAGATATTATCGTTGGCCGAGTCTACCTCGTCTTTTGCGCCTGTGACTGAGCTGTTTTCGTACTCTTGTTTTTTCAACTGAAAGTTTGAACGAATACGCTCTGCTTCACTTAAAAGCTTGTCCTTGAGCAATACAATGTGCTCGTCTGACAAGTGGCTGTTTAGTCGAACTGACATCCTTAGTTCTCCTTGTTACAGGTTTACGTGTGTGTAATAAGAAGAAATTAAAACAGGGCTTTACGTGATTGCCAATAGATTAAGGGATGTAAGACGGTGGTATTTTCTAACATTTGCTTACCCGATTGCTAGGAGGTGTAAGGAAGAACTACAATGGGCCCTATGCCTACGCTATCACATGAAGAAGATAATTTTTTGAGTGACGTATTTTTGACACTCAGAAAATATATTCAAGAAAGTTCTGAGCAAGAAAAAGTTGTCAACGTTAAGTCCGTGGCAGAGTTGAAGAGTCTTTTGCCTCCAATTCAGGCCGATGGTATTTCGTACGCTCAGCTATCTTTAGAACTAAAAGAGATTCTTAATAATAGTGTAAACACTATTCATCCATTATTTCTTAATCAGCTTTTTGGTGGGGTGGATGTTGCCGCCTGGGTAGGAGAAGTTGCGAGTGCTCTCTTGAACCCAACGATGGCGACTTTCGAAATCGCTCCTCTGATTACGGTTATGGAAAAAAGAATGGTACAAGAGCTTATTAATCTCATCGGGTTTAATAAGGGCGAAGGGATTATGGTGACAGGTGGAAGTAATTCAAATCTACTTTCTATGTTGTGCGCACGTACCAATTATAATCCAAGTATTAGACAGACGGGTTTTTCTCACAATCAGTTTCGTGTCTATGTATCTGCAGAAGCTCACTATTCATTTGATAAAGCGGCCAATATAACCGGTATTGGAACACAAAATTTAGTTTTAGTTCCTTGTAATGACCGTGGAGAAATGATCCCTGCTGAGCTTGAGAGGATTATTGTTTCTGATATCAAAGATGGATTTACTCCTATTATGGTGGGGGTCACGAGCGGATCTACTGTCTTAGGTGCGTTTGATCCTATTACACCGATTGCTAAAATTTGTGATGCTCATCAGATTTGGCTACATGTTGATGCTGCATGGGGCGGCGGTGCCTTATTTTCTAAAAAAAATCGTTTCCTCCTTAAGGGAATCGAACTGGCAGACTCTGTTACATTTGATGCACACAAGATTTTGGGTGCACCTATGGTGACTTCATTTTTTTTAACAAAGCATGCTGGCATTCTTCGCACCACGAATAGAGGCGGTGGAGCAGAATATCTTTTCCATGAATATGATAACTCCGATTGGGACACTGGAACATATTCTCTTCAATGCGGAAGAAGGGCCGATGCTTTAAAGTTATGGTTATTGTGGAGAGTTCACGGAAGTGAAGGAATCGGTCAACGAACAGATCAGCTTTTTGATTTAGCAAAATTTACTACGCACGAGATTCAAAACCATTCACGTTTTAAATTTATTCATGCTCATTACTTAAATGTTTGTTTCCAGATTAAACCTCATAGCAGCAAAAAAGATATTAATACTTTTACGCTTGAAGTCCGCGAGGCTTTAGTCAAAGAAGGTAGGGCCCTTATTAATTACGCAAAACGAGCCGATGGCACTATCTTTTTTAGATTAGTTTTTCCCAATCACAAAACAACTAAACAACATATAATCCAGCTATTAAAACTCATCGTAGATAAAGCTGATTTTATTGAGAATAATTAACAATTTTAACAAGGTATTTGATATGGCCAATCCTTTTCATCCTCAAATTGTACACTTTCCGATTATTATTGCGGCGATACTGCCGATTTTTATTTTAATTTTTGCTTATATGATCAAGATCAATAAGATGACACCTCGTGGATGGCTCATGATTATTGGTCTTCAGCTTTTTGTCACCATCACAGGTTATGTGGCCTTGGAGTCAGGTGAAGATGAAGAAGATCGCGTGGAAAAAGTCGTGGATAAAAAATTTATCCATCAGCATGAGGAAGCTGCCGAGATTTTTGTAGGGTCTTCAGTGGTAACGCTGGTTCTTTCAATAGCAGTCTTTTTTTTAAGAGCAGAATTTCAATTTTATACAAAAATTGGCCTGGCGATTTTAAGCCTCGTTGGTGCTCTTTTAGGATTTAGAGCAGGCTCTTTTGGTGGTGAATTAGTTTATAAACATGGAGCGGGCTCTGTTTACACAACTGGATCAGGACTTGACTCTGAACCACAGGGACTTTTGCCTACACCTGGAAAAAACACTTCGGAATCTGAATTTCCAGTTAATGAAAATGAAAGCTTAAAAACTGATGAAAATGATTATGGAAATCCTGAAGAAAATCCAACATATGAAGAAGATCTCAAACAGGAAGACTAATCAAAGAAGATGATCTCGAACATATGGGGCGATGTGTTTCGAGTAAGAATTATTTGCGAAAAATAAAAAAGACTGCACCTATAAGACATAAAGCAGCGTAGATATAATTTCTGGTGAGTGGGGTTTTCATGAAAAACACAGCAAAAAGTGAAAATACCACCATCGTTATGACTTCTTGGATGATTTTTAACTGAGGTAAAGTGAAGTGGCCAAAACCGATACGGTTGGCCGGCACTTGAAAGCAGTATTCAAAAAATGCTAGTCCCCAACTGACAAGAATAACAAACCATAAAGGTTTTCCAACAAGGCTTTTAAGGTGGCCGTACCAGGCGTAAGTCATAAAAACGTTTGAAAGAAGAAGTAATGCAATTGTTTTGAACATTATTTTAAGAGATCCTTTACCGTTTGTTCGAATTCCATTTTCCATTTCTCAAAAAATTCTCCAGTACCCGGTCCGGTGAAACCAGTATGTACTTTAATGACGATGTGTTTTTTATTTAGGAAAACCATGGTTGGAAAAGAGAGGAAGTTTTTAAGTCCAGGGATTTTATCCATCGGTTTATCATTCGGAGTGGCACCGGCAAGTAACATCGTATAAGGGACCTGCTTTTTCTTTTGTACTTTTATAAGCTGCCTTTTTGCATCTATCTCAGTCAGGCTGCGCTCGAAAGACAGAGCGACAATCTCAATGCCTTTACCGGCATTATTTTTATACCAAGGTATAAGATAGTTCATCTCATCAATGCAGTTGGGGCACCAAGAACCAAAAAACTGGATAATAACAGGTTTGTTTTTAAATTTTTTATCGTTCAGTGTAACTGCATGACCTTTCAGGTCTGGAAATTTAAAATCAAGAGCAGAAACCTGGGTCTGAGCATAAGCATCAGGAAGTATGACTCCTGCATTCTTTTCACCCGAAATGATCGTTTTACTTCCAGAAAGAAGTTCAGCAGTCATTTTACCATTTTTTGTAATCTTGCCTTTAATAAGGTAATTAAAAACTCCATCAAAACTAGCAGCTTCAAAAATTCTTCCTGAAACAAATCCTTCAAGATAACGGTAATCACCTGTAGGCGTGAGAATGCTTCCTGTGAAGTAATCACCTTTTTGTTCAAACAAACCAATACCTAAACTTTCTTGGTTGTGTTCATCTCTAAGACTCATCTTCCAGCGCCCACCGAGATCTATTTCAGCGGGGCTTTTAACCCCGGGAAATCTTTCTTTCATTCCATGAGTGCCTGTAATAGGAGTTAAAATTTCTGGTTTTTTGTTATGCCTTACGTGATGACCCACTAGATAACCAGGTTTTTCAATAGTTAGAAGCAGGCTTGATTCATACATCTGAAGGGGTATTTTGATTTTTTTTCCTGCCACGATGATTTCATTCAGGACAATGACTTCTTTTCCGTTAAAAATTTTTCCAATTAAACGCTTTTTATTCCAGTGCAATTCGATGATAAAAGGTATGGTGGCATGCTCCGTTTTCAATTCAAAACGCCATGGCCCAGTGTTTAACTCTTGAGATTTCACGTTAAAACTTAAAAAAGTGAAGATAAGAGCAAAATAGGTGCTCATTTTTGGCATCATAGGCTTTAACCCCTTAAAAGCATTTGATAATATCTTCATTCAATCGTATTCATTTGTCACTAACGCCGGAGAAGAAATGAAGCAGTTCATCATAGGACAGAGATGGATCTCAGAGTCAGAACCAGAACTTGGTTTAGGAGTTATTATTGAGGTTGAAGGAAAAACACTTACTTGTTTTTTTCCTGCCGCCAAAGTGGATCGCCGATACGGCGCTCAAACAGCTCCTTTAAAACGAATCAAATTTGTTGAGGGAGATGAAGTCAAAGGTCAAGACGGAGTGACGTTTATCGTTGAAAGTTTTATTGAAGTCGCAGGACTAGTAACTTACAAAGGTGATGGCCAGACCTTAGCTGAAACTAAACTTGCTGATACTCTCTCCTTCTCAAAACCTGAGGAAAGACTTTTTGCCGGCAATATCGATTCTAATGAAATGTTCAAACTTCGTTATGATGTGCTTTTAAATCAGCGTAAACTTTTTATTTCTCCCATCCGTGGATTTTCAGGACCTCGCTTAAGTCTTATTCCCCATCAAATGTATGTTGCCAGTGAAGTTGCCAAACGTGCGCGACCGCGTGTGCTTTTGGCCGACGAAGTGGGCCTAGGGAAAACTATTGAGGCCGGATTAATTCTACATCACCTCATCCTGACAGGAAGAGTGGAGAGATGTCTTATTTTAGTGCCTGATTCCTTGGTGTATCAATGGTTTGTCGAGATGCTCCGTAAGTTTCAACTTACATTCACGACGATTAACCATGACTCTAAAATTGAAAAAGGTGATCGTCCTTTTGAAGATGGCCAGTTCTTTGTGGCATCACTTAAATACATCATGCGTGAAGAATGGCTTATTGAACAAGTGATGGAATCAAAATGGGATCTTATGATCGTGGATGAAGCCCATCAATTACGTTGGGCACCTGATAATTCATCCATGGAATATGATCTTGTGGCCTCACTCGCGAAAACGACTCCAGGAGTACTTCTACTATCAGGAACGCCTGAAATTTTAGGGCTTGCTGGTCACTATGCTCGTTTACATCTTCTTGATTCAAACAGGTTCCATGATTTTAATCAATTTGTGGAAGAGACGACTGGTTATAAACCGATTACTGATCTTGCGAACAAACTTATTTCGAATAAGGGTCTAAGTGTATCAGAGAAAAAAACACTTAAAGAAAAACTTGGAATTGAAATTCCTGATGGAGATAAAGACAAAGCTTTGCAGATGCTTGTGGATCGTCACGGTACCGGACGAGTTTATTTTAGAAATACCCGTAAGACGATGGCAACTTATCAGGAGTTCTTTCCTAAACGAGTTTTTTATGGATATCCACTTAATCCTGGAAAAACGAAAAATCTTGAAAAAAAGATTTTTGATCTGAAGGCCAGTTGGTTAGGTGATTTTCTAGAAAAGAACAAACAAGATAAAACACTTCTTATTTGTCATGATAAAGAGATGGTTATTGAGCTTGAGAAGGCCCTCAAAGATAAGAGCACTGCCAAGATTGCTTTTTTTCATTCGGGAATGAATCTCATGAACAGGGACAGACAGGCCGCTTATTTTGCTGAGCCCGATGGGGCGGACATTCTGCTTTCAACAGAAATCGGATCCGAAGGAAGAAACTTTGAATTCGCCAAACATCTTATTCTTTTTGATCTGCCAAAACTTCCTGATCTTTTGGAACAAAGGATAGGACGCTTGGATCGTATTGGACAAAAAAATGATATTCAGATCCATGCTCCTTATATAGAAAAATCATACGAAGAGCTTTTAATAAGATGGTATAATGAGGGTTTTAATGCCTTTCAATCATCTCCGCGTGGAGGTACTGAACTTTACGCCACTGTAAGGGAGGAACTTATTAGTTTCATGCAAGAAATTAATGACGGGACCTTTGATGAAAAAAAAATAAATAAATTTATTGAAAAAACAAAAGAGCTTCACCAGGGTATAGAGAAAAAACTGGAAGAGGGACAAGATCAGTTGGTTGAGCTGAATTCTTTCCATCATGGTAAGGCCATGGAATTTGTCAAAGAGCTTAAAACTGTTGATGAATCAAATGATCTACGTGATTTTATGATTAATATCTTTAATCAGCTTGGCGTTGAAACGGAGGATATGAATGACCCGTATACATTTTTTATTAAACCTGGCGATAACATGTATCTTCCTCACTTTCCTTGTCTTGATAATGAAGGGATGACGATTACATTTAAACGTGAAAACGCACTTAAGCGAGAGGATATCACATTTTTAAGTTGGGACCATCCGATGGTTTTGGGGATTATGGATTTCATTTCTTCTAAAGAGATGGGAAACGTCACAATTGCTTCATGGAAAACGGTTACAAAAGAACCTTTTTTATTTGAGGGATATTTTCTTTTAAGTTGTGTCGCAGATAAAAAGCTTCAAATCCAAAAATGGTTTCCACCAACTCCATTGAGAGTAGCACTTAATTCTCAAATGCAAGATGCAACTCAGAAGATTCCTAAGAAATTTATTGATGAAAATACAATGTCTCTAGATCACGAAAAACGTTCTCAAATGAAAGATCTTCCGAAAGATTTTTTAAAAGAGTGTATTAAAAAAGGTAAAGAACTTTGTGTTGCTCGGGCAAAACAGTACAAGGATAAGTTTCGTGAGGATATGATTAATGGAATGGATGCTGAGATTGAAAGATTGCAAGCTCTAAGGAAAGTGAATCCAACGGTTTCAGAGACTGAGATTCTTTTACTGAAGTTTAATAAAACTAACATACTTAAAGCAATGGATTCAGCAGAGCTTTCCCTTGATTCTTTAAGAATAATCGTAGGATAAAAATGATTGAACTAAATGATGACACAATCTTTGATACCATTGAAAAAGAACCCATGGTTTTTATCGACTTTTATGCCTCATGGTGTGGATCTTGTCGCATGGCCGCTCCTATGTTTGAGAGAATTGTTACAGAAGAGGGTCTTAAGATTTTTAAGATCGATGTAGAAAAAAATCCTAAAATCAAAGAGATGCTGGAGCTTCCAGGTCTTCCATCGGTAGGATTTTTTAAAAATGGTGAGCCTCAAGAATTGGTCAATGTGACTAAGGAAGAGGCTTTTCGTGAATTTGTTCAAAAAATGAAAGGTTAGTTATGGATGTGAAGATGGTCAAAGAACTGGCCCAGAAATATACAGTGGATGAACTTAATAAATTTGCAGATGATTTTGAGGCAACCGGGGTTGCTCCTATTAAGACTCAAGACGATGCAGGTGAACAGATGAGTGATTATCTGCAAGCAGCCGAGCTTCGAAGTTATATTGATAAGGGTTTAGGAATCAACGAGGCGCTTCGTGAATTTTCTAAGCGTATAAGAGGGGTTTTAGGTTAATGAATATTAAAATTCGTCCCGGTCTTTTATTTGACATTGAAACTATTGCCAAATTTCAGGAAAAGATGGCCTTTGAAACTGAAAACATGCGTCTTGATTCACTTACTGTGGAGAAATGTGTAACAGCAGTGTTTGATGATCCCTCAAGAGGTAAATACTGGCTGGCCGAAATTGATGGAGAGGTAGTGGGGTGTCTTCTTACAATTAATGAATGGAGTGATTGGCGTAACGGGACTGTTCTTTGGATCCATTCCGTTTATGTTGAGGAAAG
>CAMCZE010000129.1 GCA_945885655.1 Bacteriovorax stolpii
CTTCCCATCAAAATCAACTGCATCAGCTAAGGTCTTGGTAACTATATTTTTTTGCTTCACGACCTAAGCTCTCCTCGAAATTATCATAACACGGGTTGAGTAATTACTCAACCCGTGTTATGATTTTAAATAAAATCAGTTTGTTGAAAGTAGCTTAAGTTAACGTATTTTCAGTACCTTACCGTAATCAGACAGTCTGTCAAAAAGTTTAAATTGAGTTATATTGTAACTATAAATAGTGACTTTAGGGGTCACTATTTATGGTTTAATTAGAAATAATTGTCATTTTGATTATTCTAAATGATACAATAGTGACATCAGGGGTAATATTATGAGCATAGAGTATAACATCTCAAGATCTAAGAGTATGGGTCCTAAGTCGGCAAATTTTATTGCGACTTTGTATGATAACGACAAAGCTCTTTTTACAGTAAAAGATGCTTCACAGATTACGGGCCTGTCTGGCAATGCTTTAAATGTCTTCTTGGGAAGACTTGCTAAGAAAGGGGTGATTACAAAACTAAAGACAGGACTTTTTAATATTGTTCCATCTGAACTTGGAACCACATCTTTTTTTATTACTAATCCTGTCTTGATAGCAAAAAGTATAATCCACCTGAAGGAGCTGACTGATGATGATTATTATATTTCTCATGGCAGCGCATTTGAATTGCATCAAATGGTAACTCAGCCTCAGTTATTAACTTTTTGTTCTGCCACAAAATTTATAAAAAAAGAAAATATTCACGGATCAGAGATTGATTTTATAACCTGCAAAAAAGCGGAGATTTTTGGTGTTGAAAAATTTTGGGTTAGTAAGGATAAGTTTGTTCAAGTAAGTGATATAGAAAGAACGATTATTGATGGACTTAGAAGTCCACAGTATTGCGGTGGTATAGTCGAGGTTGCTAAGGGACTATGGACAAAAAAAAACGTGATAGATGTTAAGAAAATAATTAATTATGCTTTGGTTCTGAACATCGGCGTTGTTTATCGACGTTTAGGGTTCTTGTTTGAGCTTTTTGAAATTTGTGATAAGTCAGAGACTGAACTTATTGAAAAAAAACTAACAAAAACATATTCACTTTTAGATCCTGGATTATTTCAAGAAGGAAAATTTATTTCGAAATGGAAGCTAAGGTTAAATATTGATCCTGATGAGATAAAAAATGCGGTAAGGGCATAATTGATGATACTTCAAAAAAATATTTCTAAGATTTCTAATAATCTATTCGATAATACAGGAAAGAAAGGGAAAAGAATTCCTGAGTCAGTGATAGAAAAGGATTATTGTCTAACATGGTTTTTAATTGGTCTTTCGCAATCGTCAATAAAAGAGAGTTTAGTTTTTAAAGGGGGGACTTGTCTTCGTCGCTGCTACTTTAAAGACTATCGCTTCTCTGAAGATTTGGATTTTACTTTAATTTCAAAGATTGGCCGAGAAGAAATACTGGCTAAAATCAAAAAAGAAATTTTTCCATTTGTTCACAAGAATGTAGGGATAACTTTTGGAATTCATAAAATTGAAGAAGATAGTCAAAATACGCATCAGTTTTACTTAAGCTATATTGGCCCATTAGCAACAACAACTGCAACAAAAACGGTTAAAGTAGATATTACTTTTAATGAAACGCTCGTCACAGAACCTGTTTCGAGACTTATTTTAAAGTCATATAACGAGTATGATGATTTTAAAGAAGAGTATGAAGTACTGGCCTATACCGTTGATGAGATTGTGACGGAAAAAATCTGCGCTCTGATTGATCCGAAAAGATCCGAGCCAAGAGATCTTTACGATATTTGGCATTTGTTTAACGAGGAAGAGATCTCTAGAAAATTTCTTGCTGCTTATGTTATCAAGAAATTAAAAGGCAAGGGGATAAGTTTTGAGAATAGACGTAATAACCTAGCAGGAAAAGAAGGTAAAATTGGGAAGATGTGGAATCAACGACTTTCGCAACAGGTTTCGAACCTTCCAGACTATGGTGATGTGTTTAGGGATGTGCAGAGAAATTTTCGTCAATGCAAGATAAGTGATTGATCGGATGAGCTTTTACTCGATCCATCTTGCAAATCTAATGAGTGGCTTACTGCCCGGCCCCCGTAAACACAGTCTTAGTCGTTTTAATCAACACTAAAATATCCAACCACAGACTGCGGTTTTTCACATAAAAAAGATCGTATTGAAGTTTTTCTTTTGAATCTTCTTGAGAGAACCCATAACGAAAGGTCACTTGAGCCCAGCCCGTCACACCAGGTTTCACCAAATGCCGAAGACTATAATAAGGAATGCTTGGAGCAAGCTGAGACTCAATGATCTCAGGTCTCTCAGGTCTTGGGCCGACTAAACTCATCTCACCTTTGATGATGTTTATGAGTTGAGGAAGTTCATCGATGCGAGTTTTTCTTAACAAAGATCCCAGAGGGGTCACTCGTGCATCTTTTGGTGTGGCCCATTGAGCGCCATTTTTTTCAGCATCAATAACCATGGTTCTAAGTTTATATAAAATAAATGGAACATTATTTGTTCCTGTTCTTTTTTGTGAAAAGAAAATGGGTCTTCCATGAATAATAAGAAGTACAGGAAGAACAATGAAGGCCAAAGGAATAAGAAGGATAAGAAGTAGTATCGCGGTCACACAATCAATGATTCTTTTTAAAAAATCATAACTTTTCGATTCTTGATGGCCGCAGTAATCAATAAACCATGATTCATCAATGGAGCGAAGAGGAATCTTGCCTGAGATTTGTTCAGCAAATTTGGCGAGGTCAATGATTTCTACACCTGATCCTAAGAGTGAAAAAATTCTGCGATAAAGATCCTGATCTTTGGTCATATTTCTTTCGATGGCAATAAGACCTGTCTCAGGAGGAATAACTAACTTATCTGTTTGTTCATCGCTGTAGGTCCCAATAATTTTGTAACCCAAATGCGGTTTATTTTTAATTTCATGATTTACAAGTTCAAGAGTTTCACAAGATCCAATAAGAAGAGTTTCTCGTAAACGACTATCTTTTGAAAAATAGGTGAAGAAAAAACTTCTCCACCAAAACATCAAGGGAAAACTTAAAAATGCAAGAAGGATAAGGTTTGTTTTAGGAGCTAACCCATCTTGTTGAAGAAAATAAATAATAATAAAAGAAGTGATGACTCCAAAAAGTGTTGAACGCATGAGGGAGATAGGAAGATTCGCTGGATTATAGGTCTTAAGAGTGTAGAGGCCCTCTATAAAGTACATCAGAAGCCAAAACGGAAAAATCATACTGAAGAGCTGATAGTGATTCAAAAAATAACGTGGAGAAGGGATACCCATCTTACGAACACAGATAACAATTGTCAGAGAAAACATGAGAATAAATAGATCAACAAAAAAAAGTAAAATTGTTTTTGATCGATTAGACATCATAAGTTTTATCTCCCATAGGTTTCCATGCCAGAGAAAAAGCATATAAGGCAAAGATCATTGAAGAATTGTTGGCATCGAGTGTAACTTCAAATTGTCCACCGACGACAAATGCGACACCAAAAGGAATGACTAATGCGCCAATAAGTTTCGGCCCTTTAAGCATTTCCCAGGCCCAAGTGAGAAGCCAGCCTAAAAATAAAAATAAACCGATGAGGCCTGTTCCTGCTGCAATTTCTAAAAAGACATTGTGAGCATGAGCATCGTTATAAGTTTTTGATTCTAGATTGTTTGTTTCTTTTATCCGTTTCACTTGGGTATGAAAGTTTGAAAGTCCCCAGCCTAAAACAGGTTTTTCTTGGATGGCGATGAGTGCTGCTTGCCATTGACTTCTTCTCATGACGTCTGAGTTATTATTTTTTGTTGAAAGAAATCTTGATTCATAACCACCTTTGCCTAAGAGATAAAAGGCCATCAGTCCAGTGATGCCGATAAGACAGACTCCTCCGAAAATCAGGCCAAGCTTGGCGCGATAAAAATAGATGACAAAAGGAAGTCCACAAAGGAAGGCCAGGAGCCCTCCACGTGCGAGAGTGAGATAGAGGCCAGCAAATCCAATAATAAATGCCACAAGCCCTATGCGAGCATCAAACCAGTTTTTTATTTTTTGTTTATGGAAAAGGGCACTTAAAACGGTGAGAAGAAGCATGGCCGATCCATATCCGTATCGCATGATATTGGTTAGACCATCGGCCCGGTAATCACCCTTGATGTAGACTTGATAAATACTAACTAAACCAGTGACAATGATGCTGACTAAAAAAGTTGTAGAAATTATTTTCTTAGATCTATCTGAGGCAAGTTTAAGCCAAGGTTGCATGACATAAATCCCAGCGAATCCAAAAAGAAAATATTTAAGTCGACCAAAATTCTTAGAAGGTTTAGGGATTAAGTCAAAATTTAGAATAAGACTTATGAAGGCTACCGTTGTGAAAGCGATAAGCCAATAAGCACTTTTTGGAAGTTTGGTTTTTTTATTTTTTATGGCCAAATACGTATAATAGGTCAGAGCGATTCCAAAAAGAATCTGAAAGACCGAAAGGATAGAGACGGAGGTTAAAATTCCTGCCGCTAAAAAGAATAAAGCTGCCGATGTAAGATGAATCATGTTTCTAAATTATCGCATAGCTCTTAGAGCGTCCATTTCAATCCTCGTGCAACGAAAATATGCTACTGCGTGTCAGGTACTTCTTTATTCAAACTCTTAGAGATTTTTAACTTGGCCCGATCTTTTCATAAAGCTCCTTAAAAAAGGGGCCTATCTATGAATTCAAATCAAAAACCATATCATGTGATGTCACGATGCCATAACAAGGAGTTTTTTCCTAGGCCTCTAAAACATGTTTGGCCGATTATAACCGAAGAACTTTACCGAGTTCATAAGGAACATAAGTTGGCGATTCATGGATTTATTCTTATGGGAAATCATTTTCATCTTCTTTGTCATACACCTTTAGGAAATTTGGAAAAAACCATGGAAATATTCCTGAGGCGAACTTCTTGCGCTATTTCTTTGGAGGAGAACAATTTATGGGGGGGGCGCTATTGTTGGAGTCTTATTCAATCTCGGCGTTATTATATGGAGGCCTATCGTTATATTTTTCAGAATCCTGTAAGGGCCGGCCTTGTTGAAAAAGTTGAGGCCTACAAATTTTCTACACTGACATCTGAGGTTCATTTTCCCCTACATTCCTCATTGCCTATGGCCTTTGGAGGAAACAAAGGAGAGCTTCTTTGGCTTAATCAGAAAGAGGCAGAAGTGCGTGACACTTTTTAAAAAATAAAGCAAAATATCTTCACTTTTCATTCTTAGGAGTTAGCTTATGAAGCTGAGCATTATCGGGACAGGATACGTTGGACTTGTGACAGGAACCTGTTTTGCAGAAATGGGTCATGAGGTGACATGTATTGATATTGATGCTGCTAAAATTGAAAAAATGAAAAAAGGCGAATGCCCGATTTTTGAGCCAGGTCTTGAGCCTCTTATGCAGACAAATTTTAATGAAAAACGTCTGCATTTTTCTAGTACATATGATTCTGTGACCAAAGCTGAGGCCATCTTTCTTGCTGTAGGCACACCTTCTTCTGAAGATGGACAGGCAGATCTAAAATATATCTTCGGTGCTTGTGATTCAATCGCTCCGTTCTTAAGAGATGGCTCAATTGTTGTTGTGAAATCAACTGTACCAGTAGGTACTGGTAACAAAGTTCGTGAGCATTTAAAGTCTAAAACAAATAAAAAATTTTTTGTCGTCAATAATCCCGAATTCTTAAAAGAAGGTTCTGCGGTTGATGACTTTTTAAAACCAGAACGTATTGTCATCGGTTGTTTAGAAACTGAATCTGGAGATAAGATTGAAGAGCTTTATGAGCCATTTAATCGTCAGGTAAAACGTACTATTCGTATGAGTAACATTTCTGCAGAAATGACAAAATATGCTGCCAACTGCTTTTTAGCGACTAAGATTTCTTTTATGAATGAAGTGGCCCAGCTCTGTGACATTGTAGGTGCAGACGTTGAAGAAGTTCGTCATGGTATTTCAACTGATTCAAGAATTGGCAGTCAGTTCCTTTATCCCGGTCCAGGTTACGGTGGTTCTTGTTTCCCTAAGGATGTAAAAGCTTTAGTTTATACGGCCAGAGAAAATGGTGTGCGGTTTAAAATAGTTGAAGCAGTCGAAGAAGTTAATAAAGAGCAAAAAAAATACATTGCTAAAAAAGTCCTTAAACATTTTAAAAATGATCTTAGAGGCAAAACGTTTGTTCTTTGGGGAACAGCCTTTAAGGCCAATACTGATGATATCCGTGAAACACCGGCCATTGATACGGCCCTGGCCCTTCACGAGGCCGGAGCAAAGATTCGAATCCATGATCCTGAAGCGGCCAATAACTTTGAAAAATACATGAATGATCTGAAGATCCCTGTGGATCAGTTTGAGAATAAGTATGATGCTCTTAACGGTGCTGATGGACTTATTGTTATGACTGAGTGGAAACAGTACCGTGCGCCTGATTTTGAAGAGATCAAGTCACGTCTTGGAACACCTCTTATTTTTGATGGCCGAAACCTCTATAATACTAAAAAAGTGTTAGAGATGGGTTTTACTTATTATGCTATCGGAAAATCAATAACCAATTGATATTACACTGTTTTAATGTCGTGAAAATGATATACACCAAGAGTTTACGCGCGTAAACTCTGGGTGTATAATGACTTTACGAGATTAAAAACATGAGCACTATTCTTAAAAGAGCGATTGAGTTTTGGGTTAATTTTAAGCCAGAGAATTCTGCTATGACTTTTTTAGCAGGTCCTAGACAAGTCGGAAAAACATATTTATCAAGAACATTTGGTCCACTGTATTACAACTGGGATACCAGTGAAGTAAAAAAACAGTTTCTAAAAAATCCTTATTTTTTTCGAGAAGAAAATATTCGCCGTGATCTTGTCATCTTTGATGAAATTCATAAACGTAAAGATTGGAAGAAGTTGTTAAAAGGATATTACGACTCCCCGGGAAGAAAAGAAAATTTTCTTATAACTGGTTCTGGGCGTTTTGATACCTTTCGCAAGGGCGGAGATAGTTTACAAGGCAGATATGATCTTTATCATCTGCTTCCGTTAATATTTGATGAGGTGAGAAAGTCTTCTTGTTCACAGGCATCACTTCCTCGAGATTTTTCTACCTGGATTCCTGAAATACTAAACGAAGGGGATGAGGATTTAAGAAATTTTGGCGGGTTCCCGTTTCCTTTTCTTTCTCGATCAATGTCCACTATGAGAAAGTGGAACGATCAGTATATCGAAAGACTAGTCAAAGAAGATGTAAGGGACTTTTCAAATGTTCTTAAATTAGATCAGTTGGAATTACTCGCTAGAATTCTGCCCGACAGAGTTACGTCTCCTATATCGATAAAAGCTTTGGGCGAGGATATTGAATGTAGCCAAGTGGCGATCAAGTCTTGGTTGAGATTATTTGAGCAACTTTATTTAGGAATTCTTCTTCCACCTTTCCATCGGAAAATTCATAGAGCAGTTAAAAAAGAAAAAAAATGGTATTTTTACCAATGGACCATGAATGAAAATCCTGGTGCCCTTTTTGAAAATTATCTTGCGATTCAACTTCATACGGCCTGTCAGTATTGGAGAGATCAGGGGCACGGAGTTTGGGAGCTTTATTATTTAAGAGATCAGGATAGAAGGGAAGTCGATTTTATCATTTGTAGGAATCTAAAACCAGTGGCCCTGATAGAAGCAAAATCAGGTGAATCGGAATTTCCGGTTTCACTAAAATATTATGTCAAACAGCTCAATATCCCTGGATTTGTTATTTATCCAGAAGGAAAAACCCGACGTTTTGCTGATAATATGTGGGGCATGAATTCAGCAACTTTTTTAAAAGGTCTTGTGCTTAACTGAAAATTATCCAATGATAAATTTTAGTTTTTCTAAATTTTTTCGACTATCAAATTTTTCTCGAACAACTTCAGAACCTTTTTTAATAAAATTTTCACGGAGCTCAGCTGAGTGAATAAGTTTTGTTACCTGGTAAGCAAGATCTGACACATCAAATGGTTTGGCCAGTAGCCCATTCACACCATGCTCAATGATTTCTGGGTTAGAGCTGATATTAAATGCGACAGAGGGAACTTTGTGGTGGAGAGTTTCTATCAACGTATTGGCCGAACCTTCGAATAAAGACGGGAAAACAAATACATCAAGGGAGTTCATAAAGCTCGACATGTCTTGCACATGACCCAGAAGAGTAACTTCGTTTTGAAGTCCTAGTTGATCAATTTGTTTTTGCAGCTCTAACCGTAATTCGCCTTCACCAGCAATGAGAAGTTTAAATTTAAGATGTTGTTTTTTTAGAATCTCGGCCATGAGGATAAGGTACTTTTGTCCCTTTTGTCCCGTAAGTCGTCCTGCATTTCCTAAAACCACTTCATCATTTGTTTTTTGATAAAGTTTTTTTACTGGAGGAAGAGGCAGTTTTGTGTCCACACCATTATGAATGAGCACCATCTTGTTTTGAGGAAACCAGCTTTCATTACCGCTGATGAGGCTTCGTCCGATTTCTTCAGAGTTGATGATGATATGGGTGAGCACATGTTTAAATAAAAACTTATTTAAAAAACTTGCTCTCAGTGGATGGGGCATGCCTCTTCGATAAATGATGTTTTTAACTCCACATAACCTGGCCGCAAGACCTGCGAGTTTAAGATCTGAAGGTAGATTCATGATGATTG
>CAMCZE010000130.1 GCA_945885655.1 Bacteriovorax stolpii
CTGCTCGAAAGTATCATGACATGGCACTAAGTGTGTGTTCGGGTGATATTTCAGGTCTTCACCTTTTTCTTGATAAAATTCCTAAAAAAATTGTAGATGGGGCCACTCGTTTTTTAACCAATAAAAACTGTGAAGATACAGTGAGAAACGACATTCTTGAAATAGTAAATCCTTATGACAACCCCCTAACTTCTCCTGGCCAAGAAGCAACACTTGAAGGAACTGGAATTTATCTAGCTGGAAAAATTGTGCCGGATAAAAATTATGAACAGGGTCAACTATTCAAAGCTCTTATGAAAATTCAGAACTACGAAGTTCTGCCAGCATCACACAATTTACATGACATTTTCACCGATAAAAATTGGCTGGGCCTCTCAAGCATTGATGCTATTCGAATGATTAGTCTTGCTAATCATAATCATGGACTTGAGTTTTTTATGACGAACGCGATCATCGATCTTAGTAGTGACGATGTAACTGCTATTAAAAATGTAAAAGCTGCCTATAAAGGTCTTAATCACCTTTATGGACTTATTAATAAACACGAAATAGATAGAAAAGAAATTTCTGAAAAAGATCAAGATCAACTTGATCGTAAGTATCACTATTGGGGTGGTGTAATGATCACATGTGAATTAATGGAGCGTGGATATAACAGCCACGTAGCGGAATATGTTTCTGGGAAACTAGGTGAGACTTATGAACTAGGTTCTGTGAAAGAAAGAACTAAAAACGAAGAAAAAGAAATGAAAAATGATATGAACCTTCATCATCAAGGTGCAGCTTATGGACGAAAAATCTGCAAATGAGAGTGTATAAAATTTGAACAGCGGGAGTTAAAAATTCAAGAGCACTACTGATCCATACAAAAAAAGAATATTATTTCTTTATACAAATAACAAAATCCTGAGACACAACCGCTCAGGAAACAACAGGAGATTATATGAAATTTTTAGTTGCCTTCGCTGTTCTAGCTATCACTGCTTCTTCTTTTGCTCAAGTCGTTCACCGTCGTACGGCGCCAAGAGATAGAGGTGGTCGTGAAGTAACAAGAGTTGTCGTAAACGAACGTGCTGAAACAATTGTTCGTCTTCGTAACCTTGAAATGGCAGTAAGTGCTCTTCAAGCTCAGGTTTATGACCTTCAAGATGAGCCTGATTATGTTACTAAAACTGTTTGTACGATGACTTTACCATATGGCCTTGGTGTCCATGTTGGTAAGGCATTTAGTAAAATTGAAGCTGAAGCTCAAGCTTCTAATAAATGTTTAAATTCTCAAGTAGAGGATGCTCGTTTGTTCTGTAATCGCACACAACAAATTTGTCAGGAAATTCTAGAACTTGTTCCTAATAATTAATTAGTAGATTATATTCAAAACAGATGGCCCATATGAAAATATGGGCCATCTATCGTAAGAGCAGTTAAGATTCTAGCATCATCAGGCATTCATATATCTAATCTGTAAATTTAAATTCCTTTCTTAAAGCGCACAGGGCAGTGTAGTCTTAAAAAACAAGGAGTTTTAATGCGAAGAGTTTTTGTTTTATTGATTTTGACACTTTCTACCCATCTTTTCGCCGCCCCTAAGTTTAAGGGTAGCAGTGCTGCTGGAGGGAAGCTCACCGTAGATTTTTCGAAACCTCTTTTTAGTTTTAATAAAAGTGATAATGCCAATTTGATCAAGATGAAAGAGATGGCCCTTGATTTCTGTAAGATTCAAAAAATCACTTACAATACAATGGTATTAACCTTAACACCTGTTTTAGATTTAAAAGGCTATGATGTTTTTTATACTTTTTTAGCATTGCATAGTACTGGTAGAATACTGGTTTGTAATGTGGTAGCGGATAAAGCGTTTCAGTGGTACTCAGCAGGATGTTATTATACGGGCAAAAAATAGAATTTTTTTGACATGGCAACTTCCAGATAAGTTTTAGAACGGAACTTCTTTTATTCAGTAATACCATTTGTCATTTTCCTTATTTCTTTCTGCGTCTTGAATTGTAAATATCGTTTGAAATACAGAATCGGGAGATAAAGAGATAGAATCGATTCCTCTATCAATTAAAAAACGTGTGACTTCAGGATAGTCGCTGGGGGCCTGACCACAAATACCGATGTGTCTTCCAGATTGTTTTGCACCATCAATAGCAAGAGCAAACATGCGAAGACAGGCCGGATCTCGCTCGTCGAAAAGATGACTTAATAATTCGGAGTCTCGATCCACTCCCAATGTCATTTGGGTAAGATCATTTGAACCAATAGAAAAGCCGTCAAATATTGTCGCAAAACTAGTGATGTCCATGACATTAGATGGAATCTCGCACATGACGAAAATCTCAAGACCATCCTCATGTTGTATGAGTCCATTGAGTCTAATTTCTTCAATGACCTTGGATCCTTCTTTCGCAGTTCTGCAAAATGGGACCATGATTTTAACATTTGTTAGACCCATTTTTTCACGAACAAGCTTAATAGCACGACACTCTAGTGCGAAGCCTTCTCTATATCTCGGACTATAGTACCGAGACGCCCCTCGAAAACCTATCATTGGATTTTCTTCCTTGGGCTCAAAGACCTCACCTCCTAGAAGGTGTGCGTACTCGTTGGTTTTGAAATCCGAAAGCCTCACAATGACTGGACGAGGATAAAAGGCTGCAGCAATCATTCCGATTCCTTCAGCTAATTGATTTACAAAATATTGACCAGGTTCACTTTCGTAACCTTTGATAAGGGTCTTAATTTCTTTAAGTTCATTTTCATTTTTTATTTGCTCCATATGAAGTAAGGCCATCGGATGCACTTTAACGTGTTCGGCGATAATAAACTCCACTCGTGCAAGACCAACTCCATCAACAGGCAACATGGCCGTCTTGAGCGCGAGATCAGGATTCCCAACATTAACCATTATTTTAGTGTGAGTTTTAGGCACCAACTTCCAATCAATTATTTTTGTAGAATAGGAGAGTTTTCCTTCTAGAACGAGTCCTTCTTCACCTTCTGCGCAGGAAACCGTTACTTCCTGTCCAGTTTTTAAAGATTCTGTCGCGCAACCTGTCCCTACAATGCATGGGACTCCATGTTCACGACTAACAATTGCTGCATGACATGTTCTACCACCACGATTAGTAATGATAGCTGAAGCTTTTTTCATAACTGGTTCCCAATCAGGATCAGTCATATCGGCCACAAGAATTTCTCCATCTTGAAATTTTGTTAATTCTGATACTTCCTTTATCACTCTCACTGGTCCTACACCGATCTTGGCCCCAACAGCTTTCCCCTTCAGGAGAATGCATGACCTTTCTTCTAGTGACATGACTAAAGTTTCAGAATTTTTTTTGGAGGAATGAATGGTCTCTGGTCTAGCTTGCAAAATATAAAGATCCCCAGTGATGCCATCCTTGGCCCATTCAATATCCATAGGAGTTTCACGATGATTGATACTTGAATAATAGTCTTCAATTGTGAGGGCCCATTTAGCAAGCAAAATAACCTCATCGTCAGTGATGGAAAATTTTTCTTGATCATCCTTGGAAACTTCTACATTTTTTGTACGTTGATGGACATCAGTAGAATAGATCATACGTAAGTGTTTGGATCCAAGCTTCCTTCTAATGATTGGAGCGCTGGCAGTGTCGAGAACAGGTTTTGAAACAATAAACTCATCTGGATTGATACGACCGCCTACGATATTATCTCCAAGGCCATAACCACTTGTTATAAGAATGACATTTCTTGCACCTGATTCTGTATCAAGCGTAAAAATGACACCAGAAGAAGCACGATCCGAGTGAATCATTTGCTGAACACCAATTGAGAGTCGAACTTTATTATGGTCAAAGCCATTAGATATTCGATAACTGATAGCACGGTCTGTGAATAAGGAAGCAAAGCAGTTAAGACATGACTCTAATAAAGCTTCTTCACCTCTTACGTTAAGATAAGTTTCTTGTTGGCCAGCGAATGAAGCTTCTGGAAGATCTTCAGCAGTTGCTGACGACCTAACAGAGACATCTACATTTTCTATACCAATCAGCTGACAAAGATTGGCATATGCTGTTCTTATTGATGTACTAATGTCTATGGGAATTCCTGCAGCACGAATTTCGGCGCGAACTGCATGTGCAATTTTGGCCAACTGTTCAACGTTATTAACATCGAGAGAATTCAATTTATCAAAAATTGATTTTGAAACATTTTTTTGTTCAAGTAGACGTGAAAAAGCATCTGCCGTTATGACAAATCCTTCAGGTATATGAATGCCTCTTGGTCTTAATGCTTGATACATTTCCCCAAGGGAGGCATTCTTACCCCCCACAAGAGGAATGTCATTAATACCAATCTCATTAAAGCTTCTTATATAATTGATAACTCCATCATACATAATGACCCCTTTCTCAAAAAACCTCTGAATAGCATGACATGAAATGAAGAGAATCCAACTGATCTTTATCAGCATTTACTTCTGCTTCAGAAAATGAAGAGAACTTGGTAAATATTAAAATTATGGCTGGCTTAAGATTGAATGTCCTAAGTGACTTATTTTTTGTTGAACAATATAGAGATGTTGTTCATTGTTGTTGGCCACGAGGACTCTCTTTTCTTGGATGATTAAAAATAGTCGTCTCAGTTCTAATATTACCTTTTTTCTTACTACTTTTCTTTAGATTCGCCATAGTCTCTCGGTTTTTCCATCCAGTTTTTGTATTTTTCCAAAATGAGTCTCTAAAATATGGCGTATGAAATATTTTTTTTCTTTGATCTTCCGTAAGGTTTTGATTTAAGAAACTACCAATGGCCTGAATCACTTTAATAAATTGATTTCTCATGCTGCTTAGTTTTGTAAATATCATTAAGATCCTCCCTGTTGTTTGTTAAATTAGCGTAATTTTAAATCAACAGGAATGATACTTATCAAGAGTATAGTTGTTCATCATCATTTACTCTTTTAATTCATAGGCCTATTTTTTTATCGACTGAATAAGGAGGGGAGGTAAATGATGTTTCCAAGAATTGCTGTAGTTGCCTATGACTCATCTCATGATTTTAATATCCTTAAGCCCATTCATAAAATGGATTTTTTAGTAAATACAGAAATTCATATCGTGCATATTGTGAAAAGAGTTTTTTATGGTGATGGCTTATCTTTTAATGTGACATTTCTTGAGCAAGAGGATCAAGCACCATTACGAATTGCAATAATTAATACGATGAAAGATTTTGTTCATGGCATTCTACCAACATGTCATGTTGGCAAAGTAAAGTTTGAATGCATCTTTGGTGATGATCCCAAAGAGGATTTTTGTAGATATTTACAAAGTTCAAAGGCCGATCTCGGTTTGATAGCTTCACGCGAAAAACATGGGTTTTTTGATAGCTCATTTGCTTATTATGTAAGTACGCATGCTCCATGTAGTGTCATCGTGACTAGGTCAAAGGAGTTTTGATGAAAAAGTTTAAGAGCGTTGTTATAGGATTCAAGTTTGACGAAGATCCAGAAGTCATTAATTTTTTATTAGGTCTTGAATTTCTTCGTGAATCATCAATTCATTTAGTACATATGTCTATTTCATTAGATTTTAATTCTCTGCTGGAAATAAATCTTGCGGCCTATCCTTCTGCGGAAGCCAAAATCATAATCGAACAAGCAATATTAACAAAACTCAGTGAATCTAAGAGTCGATTACTTTCAAAGGGATTTGTTGGGCATATTGATAATCATTGCATATTTACGGATAATATTAAAAAAGGATTTTGTAAGTATGCGCTTGAAGTAAATGCTGACCTCATAATACTAATGCCGGAAAAAAAGCATTCACTTTTTGGTAGTTTTACTCATTATCAATTAGCTCACGCCAATGCCCCTGTGATGGTCCTGAGACCTACTAGAGATGAAGCCTAAGCGGGATCCAGAATCCAAAAGTAGAACCTTTTCCAAGCTCACTTTTTACAAATACATCTCCTCCATGTGCATTTATGATTCTTTTAACATTCGCAAGGCCTAGACCTGTGCTTGTTTCCCCTGCTGTCGGACGAGAACTTGTTTTCCCATATGACTTAAAAAGGTTTTTATGCTCCTCAGTGGAAATACCCTGGCCTTGATCTATTATAAGAAAAGAAAGTTTCTCATTGTTTTCTGAAGTATGAACTTTAAATGTAATTTGAGTATATTCTTTTGAGTATTTTATGGCATTTGAGATGAGGTTTTCTAAGGAGACTTTTATTTTAAAGTGATCAAAATATGCTTCAGCATTAATATCGGTTCCTTCATCTAAAACAATCTTGGTGTTTTTATTCTTTGCCAATACCTCACAATCAATTAAAATTTCCGACAAAAATTCGTGAATCGAGTGTCTTGTATAATTAATGGTCGTACTATTTAATTTTAATTCTTCTTGTCGTAACAGGTCGAGAACCAAAGCAGTCATGGAATCTGAATTTCGGCTTAGTATTTGTATTGCCTTTTTTGAATCGTCCCCTATTTCTGCAAACCATTTTTTCTTTTCAATAAGGTCAAGTGTGCCCTTTATAATGCTGAGAGGATTTTTAAGGTCATGAATAGTATCTCTAAAGAATTTTTCCTTGTTTGCAACTTCCACCGTCTTTTTATCGAGCAAGTTCTTTTCAATAATAAGAGATAAGCCTTGGGCAATTTCAAGCAATAAATCGATATGAATCATTCCATAGGTAGACTTATTACCGCTAGAGAGAAAGATCACACCTATGGTAATGCCATTGATTATTAGCGGACATGTTAAATTTGCCTTTATTCCATCAGAAATGGCCAGCTCTGTAGATTTTGAATAGGGATGAATTCTAAGGTATTCAACTAAATCGTTAATAATTCTTGGCTCTTCTGTCATTATGATGTTCTCAAGACCACTGCCATGTAAGTCAGCGACGTAACCTTCCCTTAGTGAATTTATTGGAAGTTTTGATTTTACCCAGTTTAAACGTATTTTCCTGTTTTGATCCTCAAGTAATGCGATTCCAATTCTGTCGAAAGGTATGATTTTATCTAGAGACATGAAAACATAGTCTAAAATATCTTGGTATGAGGATCCTCTCGACATTTTTTGATGTATTGTGCTGAATATCTTAGAGAGCGCCATTTTTGTTTCGACGATTTTACGTAATTGAAACAACATTTTATCAAACTCTAATAGTTCAGAATAGTTTGGTGGTATAGTTTCAGAATGTATTCTTTCTTTCACTGATACCTTTAAGATAATTTTGGTTGCTTACTTATAATGTGAAGTTTATGAGCATCTAAGATGTAAATATTGCCTTTTTTTTCTGAGATTAAGCCATTGTCTTTAAATAGAGAAATGAATCTTGTAATCGTTTCTGATGATGTACCAATGATGCTGGCCATTTCTTCTCTCGATAAATGAATATCTAGTTTATAATGTTCACGCTCCGGCTTCCCAAATATTTTTAAGGTGTTTAAAAAGAATTCTGCCATTCTTTCACCAACTTTTTTTCTAATAAGTGTGCTCGTTCTTTTGTCGGCCTCTGCAAGTTCTTGGCCTAGTGAGTTTAGAAAATAATGAGAGATATTTACATCAGACTTTATAGCATCATAGATAGAAGACTTTTCGATGAAAGATACTTTTGAGTCTTCAAGTGCTGTTGCCGACATTCCAAAATGCGATTTACTAAAAAAACATCTGTTGCCTAGCATCTCGCCTTGGTTAATTAGCTGCAAAATAATTTCCTTACCATCTTCTTCGAAACGTGAAAGTTTTATTTTTCCCTCGCACACACAATACAGTCCAAATATGGGAGTTCCCTCGATAAAGATTGTCGTTCCTTTAGGATAAAAGGATTTAGTTTCATATTTGTTTAATTCATACCTAGTACAAGGACATTCAAGTTTAGATATTGTGTTCATTAAAACTCCAATCTAATGACGATCTAATATTTTTTGGTCAATTTATATATAATAATGTCTTCTTAATATAAAATTGAGACCTGATAAAGTTTGCGTTATTTAAAATACTTTTAATTAAGGGATCTTATGGCATGTTTGTTTGATTATCATCATGCGATTAATTGAGTACGATCATATCACCAAGACTGATTCATTATTATTATGTCTTAAGTTTGTAAATTTAATGTTTAATGCTGAGGAGCAAATATGGAAAGAGTTGAAGAATTAATGACTGCTCATAAGTATTGTAGCTCTGCAAATGATGGGATTTTAAAAATTTCGCAACAGATGACAGATAAAAACTGTTCAGAAATAATTGTTGTGAACGATGAGAAGCGTCCTGTTGGGATTATCACTGAACATGATATTACGATTGAATGTTCCAAAGGTATTAATCCCCTTAAATTAAAAGCCGTGGATTGTATGAAAAAAGTCCCTGTAGTTATTCCTCATGGTATGTACATTGAAGATTGTTTATTGCTACTTGAACAAAAGAACTTAAAGATAGCCCCGGTAGTCGATGATAACGGTGCATTTTGCGGTATGATTGAATTAAGTGACATGGTAAAATTGTTTAATGATTAAACCCCGAATGATAACAATAACATTGAATCCAGCTTTAGATATCAGTGGTACCGTTGATAACCTTATTCCTGATGAGAAAAGTTATGTTTATGGTGAATTCCATAC
>CAMCZE010000131.1 GCA_945885655.1 Bacteriovorax stolpii
GTTCTCATCGGCATTGTTCATACCCAGGAAAAAACGGCTCGGATGACCATGTTGCCTGGAAGTTTACGAGCAGCTCAACAGGTTGCCCCCGGTTCTGTCGGTGCAACGAGACAACAATTTTATGTTCCTGGAAGTATTGTTATTGGTGCGGAATTGCAAATTATTGTTATAAAAAAACCTTCAGAAGAAGATCTTGCTTTATTAAGGTCGGGTATTGGAAGTTTAGTTAAATCAAATTCAAAAGTTGTTTTTAATGAACGCATTCCACTACAAGGCTCTTATACTCGAGAGTTTTTAGATAAAGCAGGAACACAAGTCGTGGGCACTCAGAATGCTGGCGTTCAACGTAAGACAATTAAAGTTATGGCAGAACAAGCGGCCATCTCTGTTAGGGATATGATCCTTTATGCTTTCTAAGTGGCAAATCTGGGACTTTTTTTCTTCTTTCAACAAAGAACACCTGAAAAATTTTGAAGGTGTCTTAGCAATAAATACATTTGATCCATTAAGTCTAAAATTCGTTAAGGATTTTATGATTCGTGGTGCAGGGATGAGAGTCATTCATTATAAGGTGGCCTCAGAGATTTCAAAAAGTTGGTTGGAGGAAGAGTTCCAGGCATTAAGCCTTTTTGGTAATACAGAAAGCTTTTTTATCCATCATGCCCAAGATTTGAAATTAGATCTATTAGACGTTATCTCTAATCTTAAGCTTGACGGAAGATTCATTGTTTTAAGTTTTGAAAACGAAGCTGCGAGCTGGAAAAAAATATTAAAAGAAGATAAAGTTGAAACATTAATGCTTGAGGCCCCAAGATTTTGGGAATTAAATAAGCTTCTCGATTTTGTTTGTATTTTGATAAGACTGCCACTTAGTTTTGAGGCCAAGAGCTGGATATTGGAGTCTTTAGAAAATGATCTGGGGACTTTTTATAATTCTTGCTGCCTTATTAAATTAAATTATCCAGATGCCAGATCTGTAGAAGTCGCACAAGTTAAAGAGCTGCTTACTATTGAGAAACTTGATCAATTTGCCATGGCCTCCTCTTTTGCGAGAAAAAAAACAGTAGAGTTTTTTGAAAAGTTAATCGCATTAGAGGGGGACTTCGAAAAAATGCGAGCATTTTTTAATTTCCTTCAGTCTCATCTTGTTAAAATGGCCGATACATCTTATCTCGCTAAAAAACCTCGTCTCACTCAATACGATAAGGACCTTCAAGGCACTGCGAAGTTATGGAAAAATTCTGAACTTACCGCCGAAATTGAAAGATTTAATCGTTGGGAAATCATGTGTAAAAGAAAAGACTCCCATCTCTGGCATGAGATGAAAGTCTTTTATCTAAGAGCTCTTTAATTATTGAGCTGAAAACGTTGCATTTGTTGAAAAAAGAGTGTCAAAAATTCCAGAAAAAGGATTTATAGTACTTAAGCTTGGAACAAAACCACTAAACACAGGACTGGCATCATGCCGTGTAAGGTAATTACAAAATCCTGGGGCCAGAGTTCCCATTGTCGCAGCAGTGTCAAAACAGGTTTGATTGGACCATATGGCAGCTTGAGCGAGTGGAATTGTTGTTGGTGCTGCTAAGGCCGTTGGGGATGAAACGATTGATCTCAAAGTTGTTCCGCCCGCATTATTGACTTGAATGTAAAAATTAATCTCAGTAGAGATTGTCGATTTTTGAGCATGTATTTTAGTCATGTCACCCAGACTATAAACTTCAGAGGCGGTTGTTAAAGTCGCTTCACAAGTTGGAGTTGTCGCACTGGCACAAAATATTTTTTGAAAAGCAATATCTGTTCCGTTGGCACCAAGTATCCCAATATGAGATCCACCGTTGTTATCTCGCACAATTCTTAGGTCTTTGATGGCGGTTCTAGTTCCCGCGGAGGTAAAATGTGAATCTGATACAAGCGATACCTGTCCACCCATCGTCCCTCCAGAGAAGGTTTTTGATAGGATGGAATTTCCACCAGACAGTTCATGCCAAATCACCGTAAAATTATCTGTTCCTTGGTGAAAACTGACATCAAAGGCGAGTGATGTCGCCGTGCCACTGTTTGAACTAAAAAGGGCGGTTGCAGGAGTACCGAAAGTAAAACTAGTTCCAGCAGGATTTAGCCACGAAGTACCGTCATGATAAATGACATGAATATCATCATTTGCAATCCAAGCAACAACAGCTCGGTTGTTATTGTTGACAACAACTTTAGCTTTTATTGGAGAAGGTGAAGCGGCAACAATGATATCCAATACAGGAGCGACACCAGGGACCTTACGCGTAATATGTAGATTGTATGTTGCAACAAAGTCATTTTTTGCACTAATCATAACTCCTGATGGAGTGTAGGCCACAGATTTAGTCCCGTTTGAAATGAAATCGTTTGATTGAATGGTTTCTAATAATGGTTCTTGAGTGAAGATTGCAGATGGTACAGCACTAGAATGTTCCATTTCCGTTTTAGCAGACAAGAATTTATTATTAGCATGTGAAATGTTGTATTCAGCTTTAGTGAGACGCTGTTTATAAATTCCACTTTCAAGATGAGATTCAAAATTAAATGAATCTAAAATAATGTTACTGGCATCAATTTTTTCGGCCCTGACATAAGAAGAAAAAACGTTGTTTAAAATTCCTGTTCCAGGGTTCTCCATAGTCGTAATTTGATAATCCTCAAAACGAGAGTTGAGATCATTGCCGAGGATAGAGTTCCAGTAGATCATTTTTTTTTGTATTTTATTGAAACCATTTTCCAATTTAGTCTCTTGAATTTCAAGTTTACCGATCTTTAAACTGCAGTCATAGTACATGACTCTCTCTGTGGTACTGGACGGAGGAGTCATTTTTCTTAGAATCATTTTTTTAGTAAAACTTGTTAGTGCGCAAGGAACAGCAACATTGGGGAGATCATCACAAATATAGTTTGGAACAGGCTCTCCAGTAATGTCTTCAATTGTTACTTGGTAAGACACCTGAACGCCTTCATCCCAAAATGTTGTAGCTCTTGTGCCTGATGCCGTTGCACAAGTTAATCCTGGTTCATAAAAACCCCCGGGCCCTGATGGAATAAACATTGCACGCACATCTTGTATAAGTCCTAAGGAAGTGATGCCGTCATTCATCATAGAGATGTGAGGCATTGATTGTATGGCAACAAATGGAGGAACATTGTTGTGTCCTATGATGCTGTAAGCTTCTTCATAAGCTTTTGCACTATTGTTCGTATCAGTTTTAAAGGTTAAGTTGGGACCATTCCCTGCTCCTAATGTGTTTGTGAGAGTACAAATGGATGGGCAGTTGCTGTAGTTTACTTTAATGATCATTTTGTTGTTACTAATCTGACAATCAGTGGCCCCGTTGTAAGTAAAACCAGTGGCATCAGAAGTAAAATTGACATTGGCACAAGTCGCTGTAGGTGCCTGTGATAAGTCACTGAGGTAGATGAATTCATTAAGAGGCCTAATAATACGATCGGCTCCTGAAATATTGGGCATCGTGAGGCAGTCAGTACCAGAACATTTAAAAGTTGGAATATTGTTTATAAGTTGTGAAAATCCTTTTTTTGTTGAATTTGAAGATAAAAAAAGTTTTGACGTCCCTCCACTTGGGCCGAACACGTGATCATATTCAGTTGAGGCCTCATCAAAACCATTTTTAAAAATAGAACTTGAAATAAGTTCTGTCTCATTACAGTCTGTAGATTCATAAAGATCTATTTTGTAGGGAGTGCTTTTTCCAGGAAGTCTTAAAGTAGAAGCAGCTGCTTGATAACCCTCTGGTAATGTCAAACAAGTCGTCAAAGCTCCATTTGAGACAACACCTTGAGGTGTAATTGAAGGAATAGAGAGGCGAAATGATCTTGCATTTGAGAGAGCATCATCAGGAAAGTTAGAAGGAGAGCAGAAATTATTCGGGGTTGTTGGAATGACAGTCGTATTTGAGGCGAAATTTGAGAGTAGAGACCCACAGGTTATAAGTTGAAAGGGATTAAAAGTATAAGTGCCACTCAACGCTCCATTGTTACCAAAAGCGATATCGTTACAAGTTGCCGCCGCAACAGTCAGATCCACTACTTGTGTTGGGCGATCAAGATTGACGTTATCAAGCTTAGAGCAAACACTATCTCCCTCAAGTGTTGAAGCACCATTCCATCCGATTGCATTGAATGACCATGTTCCTCTTTGAAGAGTAATCTCGACTTCGCTCGTAGATCCTGCTGAGTAGGGGACGGGAATGGAGAAAGTTGCGCCGGATGAGCTTTTCCCCACAACCACCAGACCACCTTGGTAAGCACCATTACTGAGTGCTAAGCCTGCAGTGGAGAGTCTAAGTGTGGTGGTTGTTTGTTGTACCCCACAAGAAGCAAGAATGATGAGAGATAACAAAAGTAAAAAATGTTCTAAAAGCTTCACAACTTCTCCTGAGCGAGATGTCTAAGAAAATATATCTACTTAGACTTTTCGACTTCCTTAGCTCTTTCTTTACATATTAGTAGTGGAGAGAACTTGTTTTTTTAGCGCATTTTACTCAACTATCATTTTTTGCCGTTTATTGAGTCAGACAAGACACAAGTTATAATTTAAAGGGAATTTAGTATGGATAACCCAGGATGTGTATGGTCCATCAGTGTTCATTATTTGTGTTTTTTACATTTATTTTAAGCCCCTCATTTGCTGCAACAGTAGCAACGGCAAAACTCGTTAAGGGTAGAGTGGAGATGAGTTATGGAAATAAAAGTAAGATCCTCAATGTTAATGATGAGATACTTGAAGGGGCCACGATAAAAACCGCAGAAAAAAGTTTTGTAAAATTACTTTTTATTGATAAATCACAAATAAATGTGGGTTCGGCATCAGAGATGAAAATTTCTAAATTTTCGGGAAAAGATTCTGGAGTCATCGACATGGTTAAAGGTAAAATTCGTTCGCAAGTTTCAAAAGATTATTTACAAATGGATGATAAAAATAAATCAAAGATGTTCATTAAAACCTCAAATGCCGTCATGGGAATAAGAGGAACCGATTTTATGGTTTCCACTCATGAGAATCAAACGACGACCGTTTTATTTGAAGGGGATGTTGTCTTTAATGATAATGGAGGACTGGGTGCTAATGCAACTTCTCAACAATTAGAAAATGCTGTGAATGCAGGTGTGCATATAGAGCCTGGGCAATTTTCAGTTGTTGATCTGACTCATTCAGGGCCAACAATTCCCTCCGCAATGAATGTTCAGCAAATAGAAACATTAGAGAAAAATGTTAATTTTGATCAACCTCGGGCCCCGAGTCATGCGGAAACACCGGCCAACTCCATTGTTCCAGAGGGCCTTGATGGAAAAGTTGCAAGTAATAATGTTGAAACATTAAATGCCGAGATTGCTCAGATTCCATCCGTGATTAAAGAAACAGAGTCTGATGGGTTTGTTTCAGGTGACAGTATTAAACCAGCGGGGGGATCTTTTGTGCATATCGAATCGGGCATGATCATTCCTCCTGGCCCAGGAAGTGCCTATGATGCAAACACTGGAACCTATATAGCGGATGCAAGCACAGGAACAGTGGGTGGAGATGGAAGTTATATACCGCCTAAAGATGTTACAATCACTCAAGATGGTAAGATGTTAGTTGAAGTAAAAGATGCACAAGGGAATGTTAAAGTTCAGCAAATTGATCCACCTAAACCTGTTTTTAGTGCAACGTCCATTCCTTTAGCGGCCATGAGTGAAGCATTGGCGGCAAACCCCCAAGCTACGGTTGCGACTGCTACGTTTAAGGATGATATTTTAAATCCAAATTTTGTTCGTTCAGGTTTGATGGATTTTACAAATTTACAGTTAAATAGCTCAGGTTCAATTCAAGAGGCCATACCGAATGAAGCGTTGATAAATAATAGTTCAACAGACTTACGTATTAGGATCAATCCATGAAATTGTTTTTATGTATTTTTCTACTTGGATTAAGCTTTGTATCTCTGGGCGATGATTCCAACGTTAATCTTGTTTCCTCTGAAGCAGCGGTAAAGGAACTAAACCATGCTCGAGAGCTTTTTTCGCAAGGTAAATATCAAGGTGTGGTAGATGAGTTAGGCCTTGTTCAAAAAAAAATGAAAAAGAAACTTTCAAAAGAGACAAGAGGACTTATTTATTACTGGAAAGGCATTTGTTTTAATCGTCTTCAGAATTTCTCAGAGGCCATAAAAGAATTCAGAAAAGCTTTAAAGATTAACTATTCTCCAAAAGATATCAACTATGAATATGGACAAGCACTTTTTGCATTAGACCGTCTTGATTCAGCAAGAATACAGTTTAAAGAATCTGTCAAAAAAAGCTTTAAGCTTGCTGTTTCTTGGTACTACATTGGATATATCTCAAAAGAGAAAAAAAACTTTAAAAGAGCTTTTTATGAATTTAAAGAAGTATCTAAATTAAATGATGATGAAAAAAAACCTGTTATGCAGGCCACCGAAATGCAAATCGCAGACATGTATCTTGATCAGATCGAAAAAGGTGATAATCCTCTGATTGCTGTTAGAGAGTATGCGATTCCTCAATATAAAAAAGCACTTTCAGTCGATGATAACTCCGCCTTGGCCCAAAAAATTAATGAAAAAATTCAAAACCTTCAACGTAAGTATGATCTTATTCTTTTTCAGTTAGATAATGGAAGACCGGCCCTTAATCCACCTCATTTTATTCGGCTCACTGCCGAACTAGGCCATGATTCAAATGTTACATTTTCTCCCGCTGAAGCTGAAATTGAAAAGTCTAAACAAAACTCTTTTTATGGGAAGATGGATATCATCGGACGATATGCTTTTTATCCTACAAAGTTTATTTCTATTTCCCCTGAATTACGATTTAACCAAATAAGATACTTTAACCGTGTGCCTGAAATTTATAAAAATGACAATTACCTAATCGCGCCGGCCCTAAGAAGCACCTACGAACATAAGTTATGGAACAAACCGGCCTCGGTCCTTGCAGATTACGATTATAATGAAATCCAGAGGGACGTTGAGGCCAAACAGAATATGGTATTCAGTTCTCGTTCCCACACAATGATGTTGGGAGAACGTTTTAGGTATTTTGAGTCAGGTGAAACTATTTTTCGAGCACGTCATCAGATGTTTCAAAGTTATATTGATGCTTTTGATTTTAGAAAGAGTAGTTTGGTTTTAGAGCAAATTAAAGGAATGAAAAGCAGCACTCTTATCTTTATCGCAAGTTATGACATGAGAAGAGGGGATACTCCAAAAACGGATTCAGATTCTTATGCTCTAAGAACAGATATCATCTTTAACAGGATTGCTGATCTTTTTACACCAAGTGTAGGCCTAGGTCTTACGAGCATTGATCCCATTAATGATCGTGCCGCCCGTGGAAGAGAATTATTGTTCAATCCAAGTATTCGTTTGGCCAAAACTTTTTTAAAAAAATGGCGCTCCAATCTAAAATACGATTATAGTCAGTATAATTCGCGCAAAGACGATACATTTGCTTACAAAAAATCAACGATTAGTGCCGATGTTGAGTACCTTTTTTAGAGTGTTAAAAGTTTAGGCACCCCTGAGAATAATAAACAGACGAATTACGTAACCTCTTGAATTAATGAAGTTCATTTTGGCCTATTCCTTGCTCATTAAGAGAGATCTAATAGGTACGGAGATCTTTAATGAAAATGGGACTAATGATTCTTGTTCTAATGACAGGTAGTGTTTGGTCACAAGACCAAATGGCCTTAAGAATTAATGAACAAGGGTTGATGCGGATCCTAGAATTAGGCCTTAAGTACACAACTTCCGAAGAAGGAAAACGTGCCATTGTTATTCCTCAAAATATTTATAAGTTATCTCTCCATAAAAACAAGATTCATTCTAATCCCATTATTCCGGTGATTGATAAGTTTACCACTCTGGATCTAAGTCAGGAAATTCCCTTTTATTTGAAAACATCTGACATAAATGTTTTGGGGCAAATTGAACTTCAAAGCTTTAAATCTTCTATTGAAAATTCTCACCCAGGTGGTTTTGATATAAAAGTTTCCCTGCGGTTGCAAAGTATTCACGTGGACGCCAAGGAAATTTCTTTATGTGAGAAAAAAAAATGTAGTGCTTTAGGATTAAAGGCAAGTCTTAAGAAGGTTAAGATAAAAAGTAAGTCAGAACCTGTCTCTCTGACATTTATTTTAAGACTTCAAACTCAGAATGATATGGCCTCAGTGCAAGTCGTATCCGTCGATACCAACCTTGGTCAAAAAAATGGGCCTAAACTGGATATATCCTTTTTAAAAATTGAAGTGCCTGAGATCTTACTTATAGATGAAACCGGAGAAGAAATAAAACTCAATATTTCAACTGACGAGATTAAGAAAAAAATTATAGAACAGAAAGACTTTTTATCACAAAAGCTTTTAAGTTTTACTGCGGATTTTATCGCTAATGATTTGGCGGAGATGCTTAATCGATATCTCATGGATAAACATATGGCCACGTCCTTAAAGGTCTTTTGTTACGACGATAAAGTTATTGATATGAGTGATTCTGCCATGATCACATACGCAGATGACGAAACTTATCGTGATCTAAGTCCGATGGAAAAT
>CAMCZE010000132.1 GCA_945885655.1 Bacteriovorax stolpii
CTCAATATCGGTTTTTAATAACCGAGGGTTTACATTAATTGAAATCTTGATTGCCATCACATTGTTGGCCTTCATTACGTTGGGTGTGGTGAGTGTGACAGAGAATGCTTTCAGAACCAAAGACCGAACCACCGAGATCAATAAAAACAACTTACAAATTGAAACTGCCATGAGCCGTTTTGAATGGGACTTCTCTCAACTCTACTCTCCACTTTTTTTCTCTACGGTTTTTAAGACGACACAAAATAAACCGGCCATAAATAACACTACTAATAATAATATCCCAAACAATAACTCTACCGTCCCGCCCGATGCTAACAATGTTCAAATCGATCCGGCCCTTCAGGATTATTATCAACAGATTCTCACTCGTTTCGAGCGTAACGAACATTTCATCTCAATCACTCAAGATGGCATGCCTATCCCACGTTTTTATGCTCCTGAAAAAACTATTTTTGAATTTTTTACGACCTCTAACCGCAGAAAACGAGAAAACACTAAGCAGTCCCACTTTGCTTGGGTTCTTTACACCTTGAGTGAGTCAGAACAAAAAGTAGATGCGGTTGAAAACGAAAATATCCCTAAAGGACTCAAAACGTTGGTGAGATATTTTACAGCGGATGATCCCTATCACGATAAACGTATCAATCTGGATGATCATCGCATCAAAGGCACAATTCTTTTAGAGAACGTCGAATCCCTGGAATTTCAGTTCTGGGATTACGCCCGTAAGAAGTGGGAAACAAATCTAAAAACGGTTCAAGGTGGAGAATCTCTCTTACGTGGAGTGAAGATTATCCTGTCTTGGTATGATTCATCAGGAATTAAAAGAACTTCGGAAAGAATCTTCAGAAACCACTGGCCCGTTTTTGTTCCGGAAGATTCAAGTACGCTGAATCGTAATAACGTACCTGCAGCTCCTGGCAATAACAATAATGATGCAAATAATACGAACAACGATAATAATGATGCAAACAATAACAATCAACCGACGAACTGATGAAAAAGTTTAAAAAAGAATTTTTAATCATTTTAAATAATCAACGGGGTGTTGCCCTAATGTTGATCATGACCTCTATCATCATTTTGATGGCCATTTACAGTGAATTCACTTTTGATAGTAAGATAAGTCGCATTAAGGCCACAAATATTTTAGATCGCTCGCAGGCCAAACTTCTTGCTGACTCTGGACTCCAACTGGCCATGGCCCGCCTTCGCCTCTATAAAGAGGCTTTTAATCTTCTACAAAGTAATGCTACGGCCAAGGCCAATGTTAAACCTCAGCTTTTAAATCAGCTCTGGGAAGTACCTTTTATGTTTCCTATACCTGTAGGCAAAGGGGCCAACCGAGCTTTTTTAGATACGGTTGAGAAGTTTCAAAAAGAAACATTTCTTGAAGGTCAAATGAAAGTGACCATTCAGAATATTTCTAATCGAATGAATCTAAATCTCTTACGTTTAAGTTTAATGAAACAAACGGTCACTGATGTAAATGATCCTGCATTTCAAGATCCTAACTCCACTCTAGATATGAGTGCTACGGCCATACAAAGTGATGTGTCGGTGGATCAATCACTTTTTTTCCTTCTCAAACGTTTGGTGGATGATAAAAAAGAACAAGACGAAGCCTTTGAGGATCGATATGCCAATTTAAGTTACCAAGACATGGTGACATCCTTAAAATTTTTTATCTCTGATTACATGAGTATGAATTCTGATCCATTAGCGGCAGAAGCTGAACAAACTTACGAACGTATTCCCCTCGCTCCTAAATATGGCCCCATGGGATCTAGCAGTGAACTCTATATGATTCCTGGCTGGAATGATGAATTAATTGAACTTATTCAAAATGAATTTAGTGTGTATCCAGCGGCCCAGATTGATTTAAATAAACTCACGGCCAACATGCTTCGCATTATTATACCGAACATCACTGACGAGAGTATTCAAGATTTTTTTGAATATCGGGATGATCCTGAAAACCCTAAATTTTTTAACACCGTTGAGGACTTTAAAAAATATGTTGTTGATCAGGCCAGACTGATGGCCGATCAGGCCTTTAAAGAGAGAATTGCTCTTTTTAACCAAAAAGGTGTGACCTTTGGCTCAAATCCAAATCTTTTTAAAGTGGTGGCCGAAGGAACCATGAATCGCTCCGTCTACACCCTTGTGGCCTATGTCGTGATTCCAATCAAGGAAAATGCTGGTGCAAATCCGCCGGCAAACAATAATAATAACACCACTCCTCCTGCATCCAATCCGCCCGCAAATAATAACAACACTCCCGCCACTAATCCAGACTCCGCGACTCAACTTCTCGAGCCACGTGTGATTGAAATACAGATTAATTAGAAGCAATTTTTCAGTTATTTAGTTAAAATAATTCTATGCATGTATTAGCCATAGATATCGGATCTTATAGTGTAAAGTATGTTACCTCTTTCGTGGATCGTCGTAAGATCAATCACACTGACATGAGTGAGATTATCTTACGTGACTTCTTGGAAGATCATCCCAGTATGTCCATCACTGAAGGTCAGATTTCTATCGTACAAGAAATCATCGATTCAAATGCTCGTCCAGAAACTAAAATTATTTTCCAGGCCGACAGTTCGTTAATGACCACACGTTTTCTAACAATGCCCGTGAAAAGTAAAAAGAAAGCTGAGCTTATGCTTCCTTTCCAACTTGAAGAAGATATCCCTTTTGCTTTGAGTGAGATCCATTACGCGTACCGAATGGAAGGTCAAAAGTCCCAGTATATTGCTTTAGTTGAGCTCATCAAAGAATCAAACTTTGAGCCCTTCTTCACTCTTCTAAAAGATAAAAACGCTCTTCCTAATATTCTCACGACAGAAGCTTCTGCTGTAGAAAATTATTTTAATCAAAATGCGCTGGCAGGACCTTTCTGTGTCATGGATGTTGGCCATACAACCACAAAAGCTTATTTCTTTTATAACTCACGACTTCTGGCCGCTCATGTGGCCTACGTTGGTGGAACTCACATCAATGAAATGATTGCCCAGACCTACGGTATCGATCCAGACGAAGCCGTTATCTATAAACACCAAAATGCGTTTTTCTTAACGACTGGCCAATATAGTGAAGTGGAACAGGCACAAGGAGAATTTGCTTCGGCCATGGATAAAGTTTTTTCTCCTCTCATCGCTGACTTTGCCCGATGGAAAGTGGGCTTTAAAGTTAATTTTGGTCTTTCTGTTCCGCATGTCTTTTTATGTGGTGGATCTTCCAATATTAAAAACATCACAAACTATCTAACAGAGAAGTTTGATGTAAAAGTTGCCCTGCTTGAAAGTTTTGACAAGATTCAAGGCGAAAAGATCGATTTAAACACTAAAAATAAATCAAAATTCTCTCTTGTAAACATGATGGCCCAAGGCTTTCGTCGAAAAAACCGTTTTATTAATCTTTTGATAGGAAAATTTGCTCAGGCCTCAACATCTGAACTTCCACTTTATTCTTTTTCATTTATCGGAGTGAGAGTGGCAGCGGCCACAGCCGTTTTGGCCTTGGCCCTTTTAGGAGAGCGTTTTTTTATTCACCGTGATATTCAATTTGTGAATGCAAAACTAACCACAGTGATGAAAAACGATGAACTTGGTATCACTGGCCGTCTTCGCCGTTCGGCCACTAGTAACACAAAACCTATCTATGATCATCTGTTTAAACGTCAACGTAGTGTGAGACAAGAAATCTCAACTTTGCAAGCCGCTGTAGAAACTGAATCACTCTCCCCTCTAGTGACTTTAAGTCAGATTGCAGGGGCGACTGAAACATCTCTTATTGATTTTACATCAAATGATATTGGAGAGGTAAACGCCACTTTCACAGGGGATTCTGTTCCAGAACTCAAAAGACTAAAAACACTTTTGGAACAATCACAACTTCAGGAAGTCACAGCAAGCCTTGATGAAACTAAACTTCTATTAGTGCTTAAGGCCCAAGGGAAATAGAATGGATGATATAAAAAACTCTCTTCCACTTTTTAAAAAAATTGATCAGACTATCTTTCAATCCATCGATAAATTCAAACTCACGACTAACTATACTCTTTTGCAAGATTTTTATAATGGCCTAGAAGAAGAACAACAGAAAGTGTTTAAAGCTTTTGTTATCTTGGCACTATTTATTATTCCGATCTCTTTTTTGAGTTTTCTTTACTGGCAGAATAACACTCTTAAAGCTGATCTTAACATGCGTGTTTCTATGGTAGAAAAATCCAATGAAATCATTGGACAACGCCAAGGCATGCGTGAAGTGGCCCCCCAGATTCTTTCACTGAGTCCCATTGATAGTTCAGAAATGATGACATCACGCCTTTCAAACCTCATCTCAAGCCTGGGTGTGGATCTTTCTAAAATCAGAGTTAGTGATTTTAATACAACTATGATCTCTGACAGCACCATGAAATCGGAGGCGGAATTTGCTTTCAATAATTTTTCTACCGATGAACTAATGAATACCCTCATTGGTATGATTCAGAATGAAAAATTCCGCATTCAATCCATCAGCATTAAACGCGGCCCAGAGAGCAACCTTCTTGTTGGCCAGTTTCATGCCATCCACTATAGTGCGTTCACTCCCGAAGTTGAAGGAGCGCAGTAATGGCCATCGCAAGCGAAATTCATTCTTTAGATGATATCCAGTACAAAAGTAAGGTTCGCCCAATTTTCTGGGTCATGATGACCTTAATACTATTCACAATGGCCTTCCTGAATACATATCCCATTGGTATCATCGTTAAAGACCAACTTAAAAAGAATCTCGCCGGTTCTTGCCATCCAGACTTTAATGACATTCACATGGAATGGTTTCTCCCCAAAATTGTGATTTCGGATCTCTCTATCCCTGCGAACTGTTTAGGTAAACAGGGTGAATCCATCAAACTGAGTATGGTCAAAATCAACTATCAATTGATTAATTTTTCTCCCCTTGGTTTACCTTTTCGGATTGATACTGAAATTTCAGGCCAGCCACTTTCAATTTATTTTGTATTGGGTCTTGGCGAGCAAATGATTCGCATAAAGGATCAAAACTTGGTTTTAAGTCGCCTGGCGCCAGTTCTGGGAGATCATTTTAAAATGTTGGGCTCTGTGACTACAGATCTTAATCTTCTCATGTCTAACAATGTTATTAAAAATCTCGAATTCAAAACTGTCTCAAAAAACTTCTCACTTCCAGCTCAAAAAGTATCTGGGTTTGGACTTCCTGGACTCAAACTTAATGAGTTTTATATTGAGGTTTCTGGTGCTTATCCAAAACTTTCCGTTGATAAGATGATTCTTGGTGACTCTAACTCTCCACTTCGCGCCAATCTTAAAGGCAAAATCGATATGCAGGAAGCGGGTCTGGCCCTTTCACCGATACAACTTACAGGTGAAATCTTTTTATCACAAAGTTTAAAAGAAAGTGCGGGCTGGCTTGAGCTTCTTGTTCAATCCTTTCCTCAAAAAGATGGCTTCTATCAGGTTAAATTAGGTGGTACATTGAGTTCACCACAACCTTTGGCCCAGTAGGATTCTTAAGTCATGTTACTCCAAGCTCTTAAAGAGGCACTTCTCTCAACCGTTCGCCGAGATGAACTCTCCACCGTTATGGATTATGCGCTACTGCCGGCCGGCAAACTTTTTCGCCCACGTTTAGTGGAGGCCCTGGTTCCCACTCTCTCAAAAAATGCCCTTCATTTAGCATCGGCCATCGAACTTCATCATGCCTACACCTTAGTTCACGATGATTTACCCGCCATGGATAATGACCTTACTCGTCGTGGCAAGGCCTCCACTCATGTGCATTTTGGCCAATGGAAGGCCATTCTTGCTGGGGACGCTCTTCTGATAAGCTCTTTTCATGAACTCATGAAGATCGATCATAAAAATTTAAAAAAAATCCAAGTGCTTTTTTCGTGGGCCACAGGGGCCAAAGGTTTAATTGGTGGTCAGTTTTTAGATCTCGCCTCTGACAATAAACTCACTTTTGAGAACATTATCCGCATCCACGAACTAAAAACGGCCAGACTTATTCAGGTTGCAAGCCTTGGGTCGCTTTATCTCAACACTGAAAACCCAAACCTTCGCCAAACGGTAGATTATTTTAAACTAGGTCGAGAAATTGGACTGACCTTCCAACTCCTAGATGATCTTTCGGACTTTCTAGATCACGACAAGGATGCCCACGAAGAAAATATTAATCCCTATTTTTCATTTGCAGACCGCGCTTTCGAAGAGATGACCCATAGTCACGAAAGACTGCAAACTCTTATTCGAAGATATCGTCTCACTCAGCTCAACGTTATGCTTAACGCTTTTTTTAGCGTAACTAAAAAAGACCTTTTAAAACATCCGCATTTACCAGAAAATTTTCGAGATTGGATTACCAGCTTCTCTTCACTTTAATTTCGTGAATCATACTGAGTGCCTCACCAAGTATGACCTTCACATCATGAAGATCAATGCCAGGGGCCCCTTGAATGACCTCGTCTTCGACTGGAATGCCATGAGAAGTTCGTAAAAGATCACGCACCTCCGCAATGGACATTTTATCATCAAACAATAATTTTTTAATTTTCAGAATAGCTTCTACGTCTTTGCGAGCATAAAGCTTTTGTCCTGAATCAGATGTGACTGGACAAATTTCTTCAAATTCTGTCTCCCAAAAACGGAGAACATAAGGCTTCACCCCCGTGATAGGGGTGAGTTCTTGAAATTTAAAATTAGATTTATTTGGAATCATCAAAATCAAGTTAAATCTTATTCGTCATCATTGTCATCATGATCATCGTCATAAACGGTATCATCAATGTTATTGAGGAATGAACTAAGAGCACGTGGTTTGGCTTCCTTTACAGGCAATGCAGTATTCTCGTTACCGCCCTCATCCAATCGATGAGCGTAACGCTCCGTAATATCTTCCTTCAAGATCTGAGAAGGTTTAAATGTCAGCACTCTCCGAGCACTGATATTCATAGCCGTTCCTGTTTGAGGATTACGTCCGACACGCGTAGCCTTATCGCGGATAGAAAAATTTCCGAAACCAGAAATTTTAACTTTCTCACCCTTTGCTAGAGTATCTTTAATGACTTTGAAGACTAAATCTACAAGCTCTGCCGCCTCTTTTTTAGAGAAACCTGCTTCCTTGTAAATCCGCTCAACAATGTCTGCCTTAGTCATGCTCATTGAAAATCTCCCATGAAGTTTCAAAAGCTTATCGCCATTCTTTTTAGAATTATTAATAGGTTAGCAGGTAATTAAATTAGTTCAAGGGAAAAAAAAAGCCCTTGTTACCGATAAAATCAATAACAAGGGCAAGATTAGATACTTTTTATTTACTTAGTAGCTTCAAAAACCGCTTTAAAAGCATTGAAGTCATGTACCGCAAGTTCAGAAAGCATTTTACGGTTGATCGTAATATCTTTTTTCTTCAGTCCATTAATAAACTGAGAATAAGACGTACCAAGCATACGGGCACCAGCATTTATACGCACGATCCAAAGCTTACGAACATCTCTCTTAAGAAGACGACGGCCAATGAATGCGTAATGAAGAGCACGACGAACAGTCTCAGAAGCATGTTTATACTTCGTACGTCTGTCGAAATGATAGCCCTTGGCTAATTTAAGAACTTTGTTTCTTCTCTGACGGGCCTTAAACCCTCTCTTGACTCGTGCCATCTGGCTCTCCTTCTTCGTTAATAGGGGGACAACTGTCTCTTAACCCTAATTCACTACTCTCGAATTATTATTAATTCCAAACCTACTATAGGTACGGAATACAAGAAATTGCATTATGGTAATCACCAGGGTGTACATATCCCGGAGTCCCTTTATCTTTTTTCCCTCTTTTCGACTTGTTTACAAGCAAGTGACGAAGGTGGGCCTTCTTATACTTAATCTTTCCTGTAGCTGTAACTTTGAAACGCTTAGCAGCCGCACGTTTAGTCTTCATTTTCGCCATATATCGCTCCTAAAACAAAAAAAATGCACCCTTAAAAAGAGTGCACGAAAGTAACACATGAGATTTATAAGATAAAGAGATTTTTGCTCTTATTTCTTTTTACCAGGGGCAACCATCGCAATCACTCTATTTCCCATGAACTTAGAGGGAGCTTCAATAATCGCACCTTTATCTAAAACGGCCTTAACGATCTCGTCGAACTTAGCTAGACCGATCTCTTTATGGGCCATTTCACGACCTCTGAATTGCATCAGAAGTTTAACTTTATCACCCTGATCAAGAAATTTTTCGATATGATTGATCTTCACTTCTAAATCGTGACGTTCAATATTTGGTCGAAACTTCATCTCCTTAACATCAATTACCACTTGTTTCTTCTTAGCTTCTGCAAGCTTCTTCTGAATTTGGTACTTGTACTTACCGTAATCCATCATCTTTACGACAGGTGGAACGGCATTGGGAGAAATTTCGATGAGGTCCAGATTCTCAGAGTCGGCCATGAGCCTGGCTTGAGCGAGTGTGACAACTCCATAGGCCTTGTTATCATCGCCAATTAATCTGATTTCGTGCGCGCGGATTCTATCATTT
>CAMCZE010000133.1 GCA_945885655.1 Bacteriovorax stolpii
AATTTTTTAAATCTTGATAAGCAGCCGTTTTATCATAATTTTTCTGAGACGGAGCTTTATCTTCTTTCACAGCTTCTTCATAAGTCTTCACGTAATCGGCACTCTTAGAGTTAAAAAGAGAAAAAGCTCCACCTTGAAGCTCTAAGATACGAAGAGCGTCCTTGGAGAGCTGCAAGGCAATTTGTTTATCATTTGAAATTTCACTCACCTCATGGATCTGCCCACCAAAAACTTTGAGCATCAGATCTGTTTGGTAGATCGTCTTGGCAGAAGCGGAACGCTGAAGTTCAGCAAAATAAGAATCCCAAGCAAGGATTGTTCCCCTTGCCCCTTGAAGGTCTAACTTGGTTTTTGTTTTCTGATAACGTTGATAATAGGCCTTGGCTAAAAAGTAATGAGCATAAGAGCGCTCATAACTGGCCCCATAAAAATCATCTGAAGCATCGTTAATAAAAAGGCTCGCGGCTTTTTTTGTAAGTTTCGTTGTAAAAAGTCTATCAATGAGGTCAAGGGAAGTTTGAAAATCAACAATGGCGGTATTTTCATCACCTCGGGCCAAGGCTAAGGTCCCTTTTTCTAAATGCCAAAGAAGCTCACTGTTTTTTTCTTTTTTAAGTCCGCTGGAGTCAAGCAGACTCTGGGCCTTCTCAAAATCCCCTTGGGCGTAAACATCTCTGTATTTACGAATTTTCTCACCCGTCTTGGAGGAACATGCCCCCAAGACAAGGATTAAAATAAAAAAGAAAAAATACTTTTTAAACATTAAAGCCCAAATGAAGATTTCTCAGAATATTTAAACACTTTTGTTCTGGTACGAAGAAGCTCTGTAGCCTTTTCGATATCAGTCATACGAATGTTAACTGAATATTCCTTGATGGTTTTGCCATTTCTCTTTTCTGGCTTCATATAGACGTTACCAAAAATCATGATATCAGCACCTGTCTGTTTACCAATTTTTTTAGCTGTTGCAGGATCAACCATACCATCGTTTTGATAAGTGATCTCTCCTAAGATTTTTTCACGTGCTTGATTATCAACCAATTCAAATTCTCCAGACAATGATAATTCATTTAAGAGTTCATCATTTAGATCACCAATAGGGAAATAAGCTTCTGAAGTTTGATTTTGAACTTCAGCAATGAAAACTTTTGGAGTCCCATGACGAGCTTTCATCTTAGAAAAACCTGGATGGGCCTTCATTTGTTTCATAACATCTGATACGGCCTGAGTCGTATCTGCACTCATCCAGTTATCAGTGATTTCAAGTCCTTTTTCATCTGATTCGTTAGCATCAACTCTTTTTGCTTTAAAACCACCACACGAAGTAGCAAGCATACTAACGGAAAGTGCAATTAATAAAAATTTCATTTTTTCTCCTTAAACTTCGCCTTTACGGGCCTTTACAAAATCTTCTTCTACATGATCAAGGGCCTTCTTAACATTTTCTTTTGTTCCAGCATCATCAGAAGCGTTCACAACATCTTCAGAGGCCTTATCAACTGCGGCCTTAAGTCTTTCATCTTCCATGCGGATCAAAGTGGCACAAGTGAAACCTATATATTCTTTTTTAGCACCAAGCTTTTGTTGGTAGTTACGTTTCTCCCAATATGTTTTCACAACTGATGCACCATGAACGAGAGACTGAACTTTTTCAGCAAGAGTATTAGAAACAAACTCTCTCATCGGTTGAGTGCGAGGATTGTTTGCATCAATAGAGGCTGCTCCTTCTTCTGAAGCAGCAAGTGTTTTCTGGATAAACGTTGTAATTTGACCAGCGATATCGGCACGAACGTTGGCCTTGGCCAAGTTACAAGCAATTTCGCGGTTAACTTTAGGCTCAGTCTCAAAAGCAAAATAGCGGAATTTTTCAGTGTCCATTTTTTCTTGAGCGGCCCAGACCTCAGGATCTTCGATCCATCCTGGACGCATGGTTGATGAAGCATCTCTTACCTCAAAGTCTCGAGAAATGGTTTCAGTGTTATCCACGTCCTTAACTTTTTTACTTGAGCAGGCAGTGACTGCAGAAAGAATTAATAATAAAGACATTAGCCTCAACATACGTGAGCTCCTTGTTAATCTAAATGTAGGTCAGAAAGATGTTGTTCAATGTATTCAGTGAAAAGTGTTTTTATTTTAAGAAGTGCATCGGCCTGAGTTCGTCCAGTAACTGTTTCTGATGTTGAAACAACTCTTTTTTTATCATCACCTTCAAAACTTGTCATATTCAGAGTAAAAGTGTGTTTTTCAAAACCTGACACGTTTAAAAACTCTTTAAGTGAGTCCACATTAACTGTGAGACTTTTAGCTGTGTTGCCACTATTGACTATCTTAAAACCCGATTCGGTTAAAAGTTCTTTAAGTTTCTCTTTTAACCAATCAGGGGCCTGACCGATTTTAAGTAACAGAGGCTCGGCCTGTGGACGACTCTCACGCCACTTAAGAATTTCAGCATAACTCACAGGCGATGGTCGACCCACACCGGCCACGATCGAGTATCTTTCATTAAGTTTTTCACGTTCTAAATGCTGACGCACAACTTTACGTAGATTGGTTCTTTGTTTTTTCTGCCAAAGTACGGCAAGTTCTTCATCAATTTTTTTAAGACGATTTCCTAATAGTCCAGAAGCCTCGACTCGGTCTAGTTTTGCTAAAGAGTAAGAGAGTCCATCTTTTTTATAATGTTTTGAGATCTGAACGTTTTCCAATATCTGATCAACTGACTCTTTTAGGGATTGATTCACTTCCTCCCGGACCTGGGATTGCCAAGGAAATGTCTGAGATCCAGAACTTGAAACATTTAATTCTGATTGTATTTTTACTTCAAAAACACTGGCCAGATTGATTTTGGCCTGAATATCCGCTTGAGAAAAACCCTTCGCTTCCCCTACTGCACAAAGCTCTTGAGTTTCTGAACAAGACTCATAAGGAGCATAGATCCATTCAGGATTTTCTTTTGCTGTATCAGACAGTTCAGGCCTGGCCTTAAACAAAGAACAGCCACCCAAAAGGAGCAATATTAATATTTTTTTCATGTGCAAAAATTTTGAACCTGTTCGGGATTAAAGTCAATTCTCTCCTTTTTGCCTTGAGAAATAATTCTTGATAACACAGAGCCCAAGAAAATCTCTATGAACTCACCTGACGTTTATTCATCACGGCCTGAATTCATTTTGTAATGGCCGCTTTGCCTACCCCTTCTTAACACAAACTTAACCTTTCTGAGCGCCCCACTCTCTGTTATAAAGATGGCATGAAAAACGCACACATTCTGCTCATTGAAGATGAACAAGATATCCGTGACCTCATTAGTTTTCAACTGAAGTCTGAAGGCCACTCTGTAACTGCCGTAGACAGTGCTGACAAGGCCGTTTCAGTTCTTGAAAGAGGAGAAAACGTACATCTTTTCATCGTAGATTGGATGCTTCCAGGATCTATGAACGGATTAGAGTTTATTAAAAAAGTTCGGGCCCAAAAAGAATATACCGACATCCCTATTGTTATGATTACGGCCCTCACCCAACCAGATAATATCGTACAAGGTCTAGATGCCGGAGCTGATGACTATGTTACCAAACCTTTTGATTTAAATGTGCTTCAGGCCCGCCTAAGAGTGCAGTTAAGGCAAACTCCTGGGGCCTCTCTTCTAAATGAAGAGCTCATGGACTATGGAATGCTTAAGATCGAAACAAAAAAATGTAAAGTCTTTGTAAATCAACAAGAAATTTCTCTCACTTCAACCGAATTTAAGATCATTCTTCTGTTGGCAAAAAAGCCAGGACATGTTTTTACCAGAGAACAATTCATAAATAACATTCAGGGTGAGAACATCTTTGTGACTGGTCGTACCATTGACACTCATATTGCTGGTCTTCGAAAAAAATTAAACGAAGCAGCGAATATGATTGAAACAATCAGAGGTATTGGGTACAGATTTAAAGATGTTTCGTAAAACTTTTTATCCTTGGTTTTTCTTTTATCGGATTGCTCGTCTATCCTTTGTTATTTTTTTACCTACACTTTTCCTGATTCTTTTCATTTATAGGTCTTCATACAAAGAAGGTCTCGTTTCTCAAATTACAACCCAGATTGAAGAAAACCTTCATAATACCCAACTCACTCTTAAAACCATCAACATGTCATGGGAAAGATGGTGTGAACAACTGCCAGACACTCCAGAGACTCGATATACTCTGGTGAATAGAAATGGGAAAATTATCTGCGATACAAAGTCCCATAAGAAGCATCTACAGTTAGAAGATAGAGAAGAAGTTGATGGGGCCTTTGAGCACGGTTTTTCCTCTCAAGTTAGATTTAGTGATATTTTTAATGCTCCATCGGTCTTTGCTGGATTAAAAACGTCCGAAGACATGGTGGTGCGAAAAGTCGTTCCAATAACTTCTCTCAAAGATGACTTAAGCCGATTTGACCGAGTTCTTTTTCTTAGAATCGTACCTTTTGCTGTCTTAAGTTACTTCTTATTCCTATACCTCTTTTATCGCGCCACTCAACCCTTGGGAAGTATCCTATCCAAAGTGGAAAGTTTTAAAATTGATCTTCCCTTTAAAAAGAATCTGAAACTCTTATACAAAAAAAATGAATGGGCCCGAATTGAAGAGGCTTTAAATGAAGCTGATCAAAAACTAAAAGTTCAAGTGATTCAGGCAAAAACAGAAAATGAAAAAATGACCGCGATCCTTGAATCAATCTATGATGACATCATTGCGATTGATACTTTTGAAAGCATTCTTTTTTATAATACAAACTTCAAAAACAACTTCATCCGTACTCGAAATGATCAGGAGCTCATCCCTAAGATCTGGCACACTTTTGAAGATGAGGGTATATTAAATGCTTTTAGATCAGTGCTTAAGGATGGAAAAAAAATCAGCCTTAAAGGCATTAATTTTCCAAGTTCCAATCATCCAGAAAGATTTTTTGATCTAAATATTACGTCTTTAAAAGGTGCTGATGAGAAAATAAATGGTGCTTTAGGTGTATTTTATGACGTGACTGAATTGAAACGCACAGAAAAAATGCGAGTGGATTTTGTTGCCAACGTTTCTCACGAGATCCGCACCCCTCTGACTTCTGTAAAAGGCTACACTCAAATTCTTGATTCCCATAAAGACAAAATCGATGTTGGGCTTCATCTTTTTTTAGATAAGATCATTTCAAATACTGAACGCATGATCTCACTTTTTAACGACCTTCTAAATCTTTCTGTCATTGAATCAAAAGACATGGTTAAATTTGAAGGGTTAGATCTATTAGAAATGGTTGAATCTATCTCAGACAACATCAAAACAAACTATCCAGACAAACACCTTCAGATTGAACACCATATTGATTTACAGAAAATCTATGGTGACCATCGTCTCATAGAACAAGTTTTAACGAATCTGATGGATAACGCTTGTAAATATTCGGGCAGTAAGGTCGTTGTGCAAGTTTCAAGTTTTGAAAAAAATAATAAGGCCCACATTATTGTGGCCGACAAAGGTAAGGGTATTTCAAAAGAACATGCTCTAAGAATTTTTGAGCGTTTTTACCGAGTAGATAGTTCCAGGGAAACTTCTCGGGGTGCTGGACTTGGATTATCCATTGTTAAACACATCATTCATAAACATGGAGGCAGGATCTGGGTTGAAAGTGAAGAACACGAAGGTTCCTCGTTTATTATTGAATTACCACTAGAACAAGTACTCTAATTCAGCACTCATGATATTTTTTTTATAAGCAAATTCATCTGTGTCTTTTGAATCATTATTTGAATAATCAAATTTTAAACTTCCTCGCCAGTTTTTACCAAAAGTTTTTGACGCCCTAACATTAATTCCTAAGAGGGTCTCTCGGCCTCGATTGGCACGGTCATTAAGAGGATCAGTCGAAGTATAGGCAATACCAACACTTGGGGTAAAAAGATCAAAAACCCTGCCCATAATATAGTCGCCTCGAAAGGTTAATGAATCTGTATCAAAAGTCTTTGTTTTCACCCTTGATTGATCATAGGAAAAATAAAAAAGGAAGGTGGAAGTCTCAAAATTTTTAATTTGTTCAAGCACAAAACTATGAGTTAATGAATTACTGCTTTTTACAAAACTTGTGAAGTGACGTTGCCTCAATCTCACGATCGTTTCACCAGAAGTAAAATAATTAAATCTCTCCCCTAACATATAGGTTTGAGATCTCGAACTAAACTGAAGATCTTTTTCGGCCTTCACATCTCGAAAAGTTTCATTGTATTCATAATCCACAAGAACTGAGGCCTGTTTTTTCATAAGAGTATGTTCATAGGCACTTCTTAGTGCCGGTGCTAAAATATAGTTATCATTTCGATAGATCTCAGGCACACGGTTATAGTACTTGGTGTAGTTATACCGCATCTCAGGTGCGAGACTAATATAGTCCTGAACATAAAAAGTATAACGTCCATAAGCATCCACCCTACCAAAAGGAGAGGCCTGTTTAGATTTAGAAACTGTTGTCTCTGATGGAGAAAAAGTGACATTAGAATCTTGCCCATATTCGGCGGAGGCCTTTAGAAAATATGGCGGATTCAGAGCAATCCTTCCATTTCTTAATTGAAAGATCAAAAGATCATATTTTTTTTGAAGCTCAGCAATCTTAACTTGCATCTTGTAGGCCAATGCAGATTTTTTATCAAGTTTGATGGCCTTTTCATATTGTGGAATGACATATGTCTCCACCAAGCGGAAGGCATCTTTTCTTTTTTCTGTCTGTTCTAGATAAATATCTGCAACCTGCATTTCCGATGCCTGTTGCACTTCTTTTTTTTCACTGACATCTAACTTTGATACGGCATTATAGTACTTAACTGCCATGGCCTTCTCTCCAAGCTCTTTTGAAATATAGGCGATGTAATAAAGACTGACTCCACGTTTAAATCTTTTTTTGAGAGAATATTTAAATTGCAAGCGTGCTTCTTGCAATTTTTCTGAAGCAAAAAGGGCCTGGCCATATTCATAATAAATATCTAAGGGTATATAACCGTATTTGAGTGAGATGTTAAACTCTTCACAGGCCTCAAAAAAACTCTGTTGGCGATTAAAAGCAATCCCTTTCCAGTAGGCCATAAAACCATAAATAACCGGTTCTTTGACTGCATCTATTTGCGACTTGATACGATTGAGTTCTTCAACAGTGGCATGATATTTTGACTCGTTAAAAAGATGAGTTGCCGTTTTAAAACGTGGGTCTGAACCAGGGCCAAATTCCTGAGAATAAGCACACAACTGCCAAAAGCAAAGAAGCATCCATGCTAAAATGACCTTCATCTAAAACCCTTCCATCTCATCACCATCTAATTTTTAATGATATCAATTTTAAGCGGTCCACCAGGAATGCCATTCCCAGGAGTAGCACGATTATTCGGGTCAATGCCACCATTTCTATTTCGGTCAAAATTGTTAATATCATTGAGTCCACCTGGAACGAAACGAGGATCTAACACATCATTACGTTTCATGGGTAAACCTGAATTGATACCACCGACCGCCCCAGGAGTATTCATCATTGGATTAGTTGGAGCGACTTCACGTTTAATTTTTTCCCCGTTGCTCCCCACTGATTCAACTAAAATCTTGCCTTGAGCAGTAATCTCAACATTTTTAGGAGGAATAAAATTTCCATCGCCAGAAACTTTTCCTGACTCTCCATTAGCAATATAAGTGTTTGAATGAGGATCTAAAACACTACCGACTGATGGAGGAATAATGGTTCCTGAATCAATATGTACAAATGAACCATTAGCGGGTTTAACTGAATTACCAGAAATAAATCCATTAGGATCACTTTTTATATTTTGTAAATTTATAACATCTTGATTCTTACCACTGAGTTCTTTTTTTAACTCATCTGGAGAATTACTCACAGTCTTGCCGTCAAGACCTTGAGGAACAACGGATTTTATCACCGATTCTTCTGAAGACTTGGGAGTCAAATCAACTTCAAACTCTTTATTCTTTTCGAGGTTTTCTTTTTGTTCAATATTGATTAATGCAGGAATAGTCGGAGTATTTCTAACAGAATCAACGACTGAAAACTCACCGGGCAACATACGAACACCCTGATTGACAACCTCTTCCAAACGTTCTGTAGAACTTTCATTTTTTGCATTAAAATTGTTAAACACAACTTCCCCTTCAAAAAGTACAGTCGCTGTGTTTAATCCATTTGTTGAAACCATGAAGTCCGTACCACGTACACCAAGGACTGCATTACTCGTTTTGATAAAAAGTTTTGATTTATCTTTATCTTTCATTTGTAAATAATCTTTAGAGACTTGAGAACGGATTTTTCCTTTAACAAGATCAATCACTCCCGAATCTTTCCCTGTGAATTTTTCTATTTTCATTTCTGATTTTGGGCCAATGTTCATCTGAGATTTATCCACAAAAACTAACTTTACAAAACTTTTTTCTCCTGTTTTGACGACATCCCCTTCTTTAACCCAAGCATCTTTAATTAGATTTTCTGTTTTACCTAAAGTAAGAAGTTCTACCTGACCTCTAAT
>CAMCZE010000134.1 GCA_945885655.1 Bacteriovorax stolpii
ACGACTCCAATATCAGAGGAGCTGTCTTTATGGCTAAAGACGGCCCATTCACTTTGAATATGAGAATGAATCATTTGCAGGGCCTTGGAGCTTTTAAATTTTTTAAGATCTTCAGTGCCTAAGCTGTCACTGGTTCCATTCACCCAAAAACCTTTAGCCGCTAGCTTTTTTGCGGTTTTTGTTCCAGAGGCCCAAAGAGCTTCAGGCGCATTTGACATCTTGAGTGTTGGAATACAGTAACGAGTGGTTACAAAAACATGCTGATGATCAAGATTAAGTTTTAGATGGGCCGATGTCTTAGAAACAAACTCATCATAGATGAGATGAGGATTTTGTCCAAAGGGCAGACCTACAAAAAGTTTTTTACCTTTTTCTAGGCGCGGAAGCTCATTTCCTTCAAGCCATCTTTTTTCAATACGAAGCCCATCCACTTCACCTATTTGCACATGGAGAAAAGAATTTTGGATCTTCTTTACATGTATGCCCATAGCAAGGTGGCAGCCTCCGCCGAATTCTTTAAAGGCCTTTCTCTCACGGGAAACTTCTTCAAGAGTTTTAGCATGAGTTAGCTGACTCAGAATCGTTAAAAGTTTTCCATCATCATTTCTATTTTCTCTCGTTTCAATGCCTAGGGCCCCTTGTGATGCTGCCGTAGGAAAAACACTTTCAGGAAGTATGAAATAATTTAATCCATGGAGAAGATCTTTAAGTTCGCCCGCCGATTTTTCTGTATGGGCCAGGCGCTCAATACCGGCCAGGGCCAAGACGATGGCATGGTAGTGGCCATCTCTTAATTTTCTGATTCTAGTGTTGACGTTGCCACGAAGAGTTTCGCAAGTAATTTTTAAGTTTGTTTCCTCTGAATAAGGGATGTAGGGTTTTATCGAGTGGGTGAGATTCGCGATTCTTCGTGGAGAAGAGGTGCCCACTACAAAGTTGCCTTCCCAGTTTTTAAGTTTTGTGATGTCCTCATTTTTAATAAGAAGAATATCATGAGCAAAACGCCGTTCAGTAACGGCAGCAAGTTTTATGCCTTCTGGTCTTTCAGAACCCAGGTCTTTGTAGGAATGGATAACTAAATCCACTTCATCTTTTAAGAGGGCCTCATCTAACTCTTTGGTAAAAAAATCTTTACCTTCAAGTTGCCACAGAGGTTTGCTGGTATTTTCATCACCTTGAGTTTTAATCAAGACGAGTTCAAATTTCTCACCAGAGAGAAGTTCAAGTTGATTTTTAATTAAAGTCGATTGCGTGACAGCAAGGAGTGATCCCCTGGTGCCAATTTTGTAGGTTTTCATGGACTAGATGTATCTCACGTCCGCCGTGATTTGAGGAGTAAGAAGCTCATGAGAACGGCCGAATTTTACTTCAAACAAGGCCTTTCTTTTTTGCGTGATATCATGCATGGCCGCTCGGGCAAGTTCAATTTGTTGTTGTTTCTGACTCTCTACGATGGCGCCCTCATTAAAAATATCATCTAAACGCACCACCCCTTCAGCTAACTGGAGAGAAGTCTTGATGACTGAAGGACTGCCGAGATCAACAAAAAGACGTTCTGTTTGGTTTTGGCACCAAAGCTCAAAGAAGTCCTCACCCAAAAGAGTAAAATCTCCACCAATAGTATTAGCGATATAAGGCCGATCCACCAAAGTTTTACGGTCTTCCCAAGGGATAACACTAATTTGATGAATTTTCTGCAATTCAGAAACACGTTCGGAGTTACGAGCACAAAGAGTCACAGTGGCCTTCTTCTTAAACTGATTAATCAGATCTTCGGCCAGTTGTCCTGAACCAAGAACCACAACATGTTTGGCCTTTGCTCTTTGGATAAGATGACGACGTGTCAAAGAGGCATAAGTTTTCTGAGAAATGCCGATGAGAAATTGTGTTCGAATATCTTTAGCATCTTTAAAAAGTTTTTCTAGGATCAATTGAAGGCGAGTGTCTCTTAAAGTGGAGGCCGTAAAAATTTGATAGGCCTCTTTAAATTGCCCCACGATTTCATTTTCACCAATAAGTTTACTTTTAAGACCACAGATGGTTTCAAGAAGAAACAAATAAGCTTCTTCGCCTAAATGGAGATTTTGAGAGGGAAAAGGCAGATCTTCAAAAGAAAGAATGAGTGTACGCTGACAAGTTTTAAGCGCAAAGGCCCTGCCCGATACTTCTTCACCGTGAAGAGTCCCCGTCGCAAAATTCCATAGTTTTAAACTGTTTAGCATATTTAAAAAGATTAACTTCTTCGATTTGGAAAATTGTCATGGAAATGTCATAGATTAAGAAAAAGTCGGGAAGTGTAACGGGTTTTTGTTTATATACATGGGCAATTCTTGACACATTCTTCACAATAACATTATCTCAATTCTGCTAGCCTCTTTTAGTTTTTGGGAAGACTCATGTCAACTTGGATTAAATCTCGTTTTTTGGCCTTCGACCGTAAGGTGGATGGAGCTTTAACGTTCTTCTTTAAGCACTATGGAAAAACGAAGTTCATGGTGGCCATGTCAAAGAAGGCCCAATACTTAGGATTGGAAAAATTATTTCTAAAAGGTCCAAAAGCCTTTGTTTACTTTTTCCTTTTTTATTTAGTTCGGGATACGATTCTCTACATTATCATTCCTATATGTTTTGCCATATGGGTGGAATAAAAAATTAAAGGAGCTGAGATGTCCGCTTTTACCATAATCTACACTTTGTTAGGTGGGTTGGGGATATTCTTTTTCGGTATGAAGCTTATGTCCGATGGACTGCAGGCCGTGGCCGGAGACGTGATTCGTAAGATTATTAACTCACTTACATCCAATCGAGTTATGGCCGTAGGCGTTGGACTTCTTGTTACCTGCATCGTTCAGTCTTCTTCAGTGACTACAGTCATGACGGTGGGGTTTGTAAATGCTGGTCTCATGACTCTTAAACAGGCCATTGGGGTCATTTTTGGGGCCAACATTGGGACAACCATCACGGGATGGATTATTTCAATTAATGTTGAATATGGATTATTGTTAGTCGGTCTTGGTTTTATTCCCGGTCTTTTTTCAAAAACTGAACGTTGGCAACATCTGGGTAAGTCCCTGATGGGAATGGGTCTTGTTTTTTTAGGCCTGCAATTTATGTCCCATGCTTTTGTTCCATTGAGAGAAAACCATTCATTTTTAGACTCCATTTCTTATTTCACAGGTGCCAACTATGGTGCGTATATTGCGTCGATCCTCATGGGATGTCTATTGACTATGATCGTGCAATCATCAGCGGCCATGTTAGGGATCACCATGGCCTTGGCCACGGCCGGAATTATTCCTTTGCATACGGCAGTTGCCTTGGTTCTTGGTGAAAATATCGGAACTACGATTACAGCGATTTTGGCGTCGGTGGGTGCTAACGTGAATGCTAAAAGGGCCGCCCTTGTGCATGCATTTTTTAATATCATTGGCGTTTCAATTGTTTTATGTTTTTTACCCACTTTTATTAAGATTGTTAGCAGCATTATTACCCAAGATCCCACTTTTGTTTTACCGGATGGATCTTTTCCCAACGTCTCCCAGCATATTGCTTTGGCCCACACATTATTTAACGTCGCTGCCACGTTATTATTTTTACCGTTTATCCATCAGATCATAATGATTGTGACAAAACTTACTTCTGAACGCCAAGAACGGGAAGTGCCACATCTTCTGGTTTTAGGTGACCCCTCAAATATGCTGCCAGCGGCTTCTATGGCCCAAGCGGAATCTGAGCTGAGAAAGATGAAAGATATCGTTGAGCGTATGTACAAACTCAACCGTGAGTTCTGGTATGCTGAAGAATATGATCCTAAAAAGTTAGCTAAGATCATTGATTACGAACGTATCACCGATAATATTCATAAAGAGATCATTGTATTCCTTTGTTATGTGATGGAAAAACCCATGTCTCACCATCAGTCTGAACAAATTCAAGCGATGATTAAAATCACCGATGAACTTGAGAGTGTGGCAGATTATATTGAACGTTTGGCCAATTATCGTGACCGGGTCAGAAACACTCAATCACTCTCTGGAGAAAGTCGTACAGAGTTTTTCCAATTTTTAGATGAGGTCTGGGCCTTTTTTGAGATGGTAGGTTCAGGTCTTGATCAATCTGAAACTTTAGACATGGGAGTGATTGAAGCCAAATCAAATGAACTTCAACTCTGGGCCGATAGTATGCGCGAAAAACATCTTGATCGCATTTCTAAAGGGGCCTATTTACCCGTTACGGCCCTCACATATTCCGATATGGTGGTGGCCTTGAGAAAAATCCGGGCCCACTCGTTTCTTATGGCTGGGGCCATTGATAACTTCCATTCTAAACACGAATAAAATAAAAGGCCTTTGGCCCTTTATTTTATTCGTTCTAATTCTTCTAAGTAGGCCTTAGCTTCTTGGTGGTATTTTAATTGAGCTTCTGTGGGTTTCTCTCCCCGAGATATAGTTGTTTGAAGTTGTTGAGAAGCCTGTTGATAGTCCTGTTGAGCTTGTTGGAGGTTTTGAAACTTGTAAATAGCTTGAGCTTTTTGTTTTTCAAAAAGAATTTTCATCTCCAGATTTTTGGCCTCAACTTTTTTGTTTTCTTCAGATAGGTATTGTTTATTTTTAAATTCTTCGGAAGAAATAGGAACTCCACCAGAACAAAAATCTCCCGACTCAAAACCTTCATTCAAAAAAGTTTGCCATTCAGATTTTGATAAAATCTGGGACTCTAGTTCTCCAGGGTTTCCATTAAGAGCTTGCTTTAAAGATAATAAAAATCGTTCTTCAGCTCGATTCGCATTTAGGGCGATTGATTGAGGAGTGATCACATTTTCAACCAGATTCTCATCATTTTCTTCTATAAAGTTATCGTAACCCTTGATACTTACTAAAGCAGTTAGACCACCAATGATTGCACCTGTCGCAGCGCCAATCATCACAGCTGGAGTCGTATTTGTTTTGCTTATGAATCCGGCCGCAAGTGGGCCCGCAGAACCTAATGCGCCACCAAGAACAATTCCTCCACTTGTTGCAATAAAGGCCCTGTTATGTTTTTCATTGACGCTCAATCCTCGATAAGAAGCTTTAGCTTCAACGATTTCATTGAGAAGATCATTCTGTTCGCTTTTAAGTTCGAGGAGTTTTGTATTGAGCATCGTCAAACAATCAGGAGAGGCCTGGGCCACGGTGCTTAAAAGGATGACGGAAGTTGCGAAAGTTTTTAACATAAAATATCCCTAGGTTGAATTTGAGTTAATATTGCGGCCACATGGAATTAATGTTGCATCGCGTCTTTTTCTGTGCCAAAAATATGGTACAGGACATAAATTGTTCACGGTTGCCGTTCCCATCTCATTTTTCTTTTGGCATGATAAGGCGAAACACACATTCACCATCAAGGACTAAAACATGGGATTAATTTTCTCAGCTTCAGAAATTTTGGAAAGATCTCGAGGACTTACCTTTGATGATGTGCTTTTAATGCCTTGTCATTCCGAGATGAATTCTCGTCGCGCTCCTCAGTTGGATTCAAGAGTGACCAAAAATTTTACTCTGAAAACTCCTATTGTTTCGGCCAATATGGATACTGTGACTGAAATTGAGATGGCAATAAAGATGGCCGAGCTTGGTGGCATGGGCATTCTTCACCGTTTTATGTCTGCCGATGAACAGGTGAGACAAGTGAAGCTGATGCGTGAAAAAATTAAATCTCTAGGTCTTCCCGTGGCCGCAAGTATTGGAGTGAAAGAAGATGGCATGAAGCGTGCTGATCTTTTAGCTGATGCCGGAGTGGATATTCTTACTATTGATATCGCCCACGGTGATTCAGTGATGATGTTTGAAACTCTTTTGTATGTTAAAAAGAAATTTCCAAAAATTGATGTAATCGCAGGGAATACGGCCACTCCAGAAGGTGTGCGCCGGCTCATTGAACATGGAGCAGATGCTGTAAAAGTAGGGATTGGCCCAGGTTCCATGTGTACGACACGCATCATTACTGGCTGTGGAGTTCCACAACTCACAGCAGTGGCAATGTGTGTACTCGAAGCTCAAAAACATAACATTCCAGTCATCGCTGATGGAGGGATCAAAACTTCAGGTGATATCGTAAAAGCTTTTGGTGCTGGAGCACAAACTGTGATGTTAGGATCAATGCTCTCAGGTTGTTTAGAAACTCCGGGAGAAATTGAAGGCGGGCGTAAACGCTACCGCGGGATGGCCTCAAAGGATGCTCAGGTATCTTGGAGAGGAGATCTTCCTAAGGGCATGGCGGCAGAAGGGGAGGCCCGCTGGGTTCCATGTAAAGGCTCAGTGGAAAATATCGTTCACGAATTATGTGGCGGAGTGCGTTCAGGGATGACTTACCTTAATGCAAATACCATCGCAGAAATTCATACCAATGCCCGATTCATGGAAATGACAGCTTCTGGTATGATGGAATCACGACCTCACGGACTTAACCAATAGGACTAGCTTGTTTTCAGACGAAGCACTAAATCTTGTTCTGGCCTACCCAAAACTTCAGGAACGTTTTAAAACGAAGCCTGAAGAAATAACGAAGGCCAAAAAACATTTCAAAGAAATTCATGGTGAGTTTTCACCTACCGTGGTTAAGGCCACTGCTAATTTCATTGATGCTACTTTTGCCAAACTCTACGATGGTGTGAATTTGGAAGTGCCCGAGGGCATGGATTTTAAAAAACTTAAAGAAAAGTACCACATTGTCCTGGTTCCTAATCATCAGTCTCATGCTGATTATATTGCTTTGACCTATATGATGTTTAAAGAATTTGAAATCGGTATCAGAGTGGCGGCCGGCATTAACTTAAACGTTTTTCCGTTGGGGCAGCTGTTTGGTAAGGGCGGAGCATTTTTTATCCGCCGCTCTTTCACGGCCGATCAGCTCTATAAATTAACTTTTGAAGCTTATATCCACTACCTTCTACAAACTGGACAGGTGGTGGAATTCTTTTTTGAAGGTGGTAGGACAAGAACTGGAAAACTTCTTAAACCGAAGTTTGGTCTTTTCCAGATGCTTTTGGAATCTCATGCTCAGTTAAAAATTGCCAAACCTTTGATGTTCATTCCTGTTTCCCTGGCCCATGAACACATTCCAGAGGAGAGGTCTCATGCCCGTGAACTGGGAGGGGCGAAAAAAGAGCCAGAAAAGGCGACACAGTTATTAAAATTATTTAAACTTTTTAACAAACGTCTAGGTACAATTCATATTCATTTTGGTGAAGGTATTATCGTCAATGGTTTTGAAGGAGACTTAAAAGAGGCCACTCAAAATTTAGCTTTCACCTGTTTTAGAGCAGTCGGTAAAAATATGCCGATCACGCCATCATCACTTTTGGCACTTATCATGCTTGATGAGCCATCAGGTGCCATCACATGGAAACAGATCGAAGAGCGGGCCATCGATGTGATCGATTATTGTCTGGCCTTAAAAGTACCTTTGACTCCATCTTTAAAACCAGAATTTTTTACAGATTCTCTGCGCTCAGCACTTGATTTATTTATCGGAAATAAAAAGATCGAAGTTTTGAAACGTGAAAAACTTAATCAGGTCTTTTACGCCATCAAAGGTGAGCACCGAACAGAAGTTCTTTATCATAAAAATATGATCCTTCATCACTTTTTGGTTCCGGCCATTATTAATGCCACCTGGTTTAATGTTTTTAATGGCTCTATCAATGACGGCATGCACCTGACTCGTTTTTTAATGAATAAACGTAAAGAATTAAAATACGAATTTTACCTTCCTGGAATGAAGGACATGATCCAAGAGGCCCTTAACGTCATGACTTTTGCCTTAGGGAGAAAGTTTGAATCTCTTGAAGAGTGCATGAAGCTCAGTTCCCAAGATCTTTACCAGATTGCCACTAAAGTAAGACGTTTTTCAACAGCACTCTCTTATCTTTATGAGACCTATTACATCTCAAGTTTGAGTGTGAAATACCTCGCTAATGAAAATTTCACTCAAGAGCGCTTTCTTCAAGTGACCAAAGAACTTTTCCAGCTGGAGCTTGAGCATGGGCGGGTGGTGAAATACCCAGAAGCTTTTGCGGTACCGATTTTAAAAGAAACGCTGGTCTACCACACCAGTCAAAAAGTTTTGGAACGTCATGCGGATCGAACGTTTAAGGTGGTTGATCCAGTGAAATTAGACGAGTCCATTGATAAATTTGTTCGAGACTTGAATGATCAGGTCGCCATCAATCTTAAATTTAACCGGGCCCTTCCATGAATGAAATTCTTCCGAATATGCGGCTTCTTTGCGCACCTTCTGAGGCAGCAGGTGAAGATTGGGCCCAGATGATTGCGGCCATTGATCAATCATTGACCCACTCACCTTATGATTTGGCCGAGGAAGCAGTTTATATTTTATTTGAGCCAGAGGCGTGTCTTGTTGGCAGATCTGTTGTAGGGCCTCTTAAAGAAGTAGAGGGGAGCCTTAGAATCAGAGATTGGAAGGCCAAACCGATGAAACGGATGACATTAAGGG
>CAMCZE010000135.1 GCA_945885655.1 Bacteriovorax stolpii
AATTGTTGATAAAACAAAACTTGTTACGGCCCTTAAAACGGCTCCAGACGATGTTCGTAATAAACTCTTCAAGAACATGTCGAATCGTGCTGCAACACTTCTTAAAGAAGACTTGGAAGCCATGGGACCTACGAAGGTTTCAGATGTGGAAAAAGCTCAACAAGAAATCGTTCAGCAGCTTAAAGATCTTGAGGCCAAAGGTAAAGCTCTTATTTCTAGAGGTGGCGAAGGCGATGCTTTCGTTTAAAGGATTTAGTAGAATATGCAAAAGTACCGTAACGATGAAATTAAATCTTTTGAGTTCTCTGATCTTAAGGGAACTCCTATTATTACCAATGATAAGGTCGAAGCCTTCAGTTTTAAATCTCTTGATAGTTTAGGCATTAAAGTCAAGGAAGTACCTCAGGATACTATTCGTGCTGAACGTTCTTTCGAAGAAAAATCTAGTTTTAGAATTGATCAGACTGTTCGTCAGTCTCGTGGTCTGTTAGGGCAAGAACAAGCGGACATAGAGCAAAAAATAGAAATTGAAGTACAGAGAAGACTTGAAATCGCTCTAAAAAAAGCCATTGAAGATGGCAAAAATATGGGTAGAGAGGAAGGTATCAAAGAAGTTCATGGCATTGCTACAGATGAGATGAATAAAAAGCTTGATGAGTTTTCGCAAACGATTATGGCCGTTCAAGGGCAAGCCGCTGCCTTAGCAGCAAGCAACAAAATAGAGATACAAGAATTTATCAAACGATTCACGAAATGGATTATTCTTAAAGAAGTTGATAATAATAAGCAATATCTTGAAGGTCTTTTAGAAAAACTTATTTTGGAATTAAATGCTCGCAGAAATCTCATCATCAAAGTAGGAAAAGCTAACTTTTCAAGTATGCCGGAAGTTTTGCAGGTTGTTGAATCACGTTTAGGACAACTTTCTAATGTAAGAATCGAAATCGTTTCGGAAATTGTTTATCCAGGAATTATTTTAGAATCTGAGAATGGACTTATTAATGGATCACTCGAAGGAGTTTTCCAAAATATCGATAAAATCTTTGAAATGGTGACCAGTCATGAATGAAGACTTAGGTCTTAATCAAATTATTCGTCACATCGAAAATCGTATTCCCTACGAAAAAGTAGGGAAAATTATGGCGAGTCGAGGCATGGTTTATGAAGCTTCAGTTCCGCGTGCCATCTTGGGAAGTAACGTTGAATTTATTGCTGAAAATGGTGAGCGCTCAATGGGTGAAGTTGTGGCGATCACAGGGGCCAATTGTATGGTCATGCCTTATAATGAAATATCTGGCATTAACTCCGAAACACGAATTCATTTAAAAGATATTGTTACTGAAATTAAAATTTCCGCCAAAATGTTAGGTAGAGTCATCGATTTTCAAGGAAATCCGATGGACGGCAAAGGGCCCATTGAAGGTCCGTTTGAAAAAAGATCTATCTTTGGAACTCCAATTAATCCTTTAGACCGCCCTCCCATCAGAGAGCCACTTGATACAGGCATTAACTCTATTAACTCATTTATCACTGCCGGGAAAGGTCAGCGTTTAGCCATTATGGCCGGTTCGGGTGTGGGGAAGTCAGTTCTCATGGGTATGATCGCAAGAAATACAAATGCAGACATTAACGTTATTGCGCTCATAGGAGAACGAGGACGTGAGGTATTAGAATTCATACAATCAGATTTAGGTGACGAAGGTATTAAGCGCTCAATTGTCATTGTTGCGACATCTGATACATCGGCCTTAATTAAAATGAAAGCGGCCTACACCGCCACGACTATCGCTGAATTTTTTCGTGATCGTGGCGATGATGTACTTTTGATGATGGATTCAATTACACGTTTTGCCATGGCCAATCGAGAAATTGCAATTTCAACTGGTGAGCCTCCAGGTCAAAAAGGTTATACTCCTAGTGTTTTTGCCAAACTTCCAAAATTAATGGAAAGAGCAGGAACCAAAAAAGATGCTGGAACGATCACTGGAATTTACACAGTGCTAGTGGAAGGCGGGGATATGGATGAACCCATTGCGGATGCGGTTCGAGGTATCTCTGATGGTCACATTATTCTCTCAAGGCAACTTGCAGCAAGAAACCATTATCCCGCCATTGACGTTTTGGCATCAATTTCGCGGGTTATGCCTAAGGTGGCCACCAAAGAACATAAAATCGTTGCAAGTCATCTACGTGATCTTCTAGCAGCTTATAAAGAGTCAGAAGATCTTATCACTGTTGGTGCTTATGCTCGAGGTTCAAATCCTAAAGTTGATAAGGCCATCGCCATCTACGATGATTTAACCAATTTATTGAGACAACAAGTGGAAGACTCTTCAAATATCGAAGAAATTTTTGACCGCATGTTGGAGATCGCCAGAAAGGCTGAAAAAGCCGTCGATCCAAATTACAAATAAATAAAATATGAAAAAGTATCAATTTCGACTGGAACCAGTCTTGAAACTAAGAAAATTGAAAGAAGAAAACTGCCGCATGGAACTGGGGCAACTCATCATACATCTTAGTAAAATAGAGAATCAATTGACCCATGACCGTACAGAAATTGATAATTATTTTAATATTCAAGAAATTGCTTTAAAAACAGGAGTGAGAGGCGGTCAACTGCAGGCATTCCCGATGTTGGTAGAGGCCAAAGAAAAAAATATTCAACTTCTTTTGCGTGATAAAAAACATCAAGAGACTCTCATTGAAGAAAAGAAGAAGGAATTGGCACAACTTCGAGGTGACCTCAAAGTCATGGATACCATGAAAGAAAATGACTTCACTGACTGGCGGAAGGCCTACAATAAAGAAGTAGATAAGAATATCGAAGAACAAACACAGATTTGGATGAGTCATAAAGATAAAAAGGTAGCACTATGATTGTTTTTTTAACATTTGTTTTAGTGATCGGCGCAAGTGATTCATTTGCAAATACACCAAAGACATACACGGAGAAAGAATTTATTCTTAAAGTAAACGAAGAAGTTAAGAAAAAAGTCGAATCGATAAAAAATAAATCTGTTTCTGAATTAACTAAAGAAATATTAGAAAAAGAAAAAGATTTGGATCTTCAAGTACTCGAGATGAAGAAAGAAAAAGAGTCATTAAAGATATCGGACCAAGAGCTAGGGAAAAAATATGCCGAGTTTCAAGGCCGACAAAAATCTTTTTTAGGTTGTGTTGAAAAAAATGAAGAAGAATCTAAAGGCCGTGTTTCACAGCTAGTAGAGATGGTTTCTAACATGAAACCGGCAAAAGCTGCCGAGGTATTATCAGTTCAAGACTCTGAAATTGCAGTAAAGATACTCCAGATGATCGACGCTAAGAAAGCTTCTAAAATCTTCAACTTCATGGAGAAGGAAGTTTCTGCCCGGCTTCAAAAAGAGTACCTACTTATGAAAAGATAGCTGTAGGACCACTTTAAGGAAAATAATGATTCAATCAGTACAAACATCAACAGCAGCAATCGAGACCAAGGCGCCCAAGGGCGCTGTAGAAGGTAGCGATGAGGCAATGATCGCTCTCGAAGAAGCAGACTTTGCTACTGAGTTGCAGGCCTCTATAGCGGGTGATACGCAGACAGAGGTTCAGCCGGTACAAATTTCGGTAGAACAAATGTTAGAGACTCCGACAAAACTTTTAAATCCCCAAGCTGCAGATCCAGATGCGCTTCATCCTAAAATGTTTGACCCTGGTTTAACTAAAGGTGTTGAACAACTAACTCGACCACAAGCAGGACTTACTCCAGAACAAATTCTTCAATTGGAAAAAATTCAGAATCCGCAAGTTAAAGAAGAAGTGATGCAGGCAATGCTTAAGATTCCTCAAGTTCAAATGGGTGGTCGTGCTCCGGCCATCGATTTCGCTAAGACAGAAATTGACCCTAAGCTTATGAATATGGAAGACTTTGTTGCTCAGAAAAATCTAGTGAACAAAAAAAACATGCAGCCTCAAGCTTATGGAATGCAAAAATCAAGCTTACATAAGATGGCGATTGAAAATGGTTTAAAACAAACTCAAATTGTTAAAGATCCAACTGCCGCCGAAGGAGCTGGTTCATCTCCAATGAACTCTCAACAGTTCATCTTAAATATGATGAACAATGATCAAGGTCAAAATCCTAAACTTAACGAAACTCAAGCAGCACCTAAAGTTTTTGATATGTCTAACATCAAGTCTTCAAGCACTGAACAAATTATTAATCAGATCAGTGATTACATCGTTCAAGCCAAGGCGGCCAAAGAGCCAACGGTGTCGATGAGAGTAAATCACGAAGAATTGGGCATGATCGATATTACAGTTCAAAAAACACCGGCCGGCTCAGTTGATGCTGTTGCAGTAAGCATTGGCACTCATTCAGCTGATGGAAAAAGTTTTTTCCAAGCTAACTCAAGAGATCTCTTTTCACACTTATCAAGCGCGGGATTGAATATTTCTGATCTGAAGATCGATGTACCTTCGCAAACAGCGAAAAGTGATTTTGATTTCGGTCAACAGTCAGGTCAGAAAGGATTCTCAGGCGGTCAAGATAAGCAGTTTGGATCTGAACAGAATCAAAGACGTCATGACTCTGAGAAACGTCAAGAACTCTGGAAACAATTTACAGATAAGGAAGCAGCCTAATGCCTGAAATCGGCCGCCCACTTTCAAATAGAGAAATGCAGTCTCGTGAAGTTACGATGGCGCCAAAATCCTTAAATGGAAAAGGCAAATCAGACGCTCAGCTTAAAGAAGATATCATTAATCGTGCCACTGGTTATAAACCCAAAAATGAAGTTTTCAAAGATGGGCCACATAATCAAATGGGGAAAGATGAGTTCATGAAGCTCCTTACTTTCCAGTTACAAAATCAGGATCCAATGAATCCAATGGATCAAGGAAAGTTCACTGGTGAACTTGCTCAATTCTCCCAATTGGAACAACTTTCAAATCTAAATAAAAAATTTGAAGACACTAATAAGAATCAAGGTATTCAAGATAAGTTTTATGCCGCTTCCTTTATAGGTAAAAAAGTCGTGACTGTCGGGTCAACGATGAACTTAAAAGAAAACGGAGATACTGGTGACGTTCTTTTCAAACTCGATGCACCCGCCACTAAGGTCATGATTCGCGTTCTTGATGAAAAAAATAACGTGGCAGGTGAGATGTGGAGAGATGGTCTTTCTCAAGGTTCACATCAAGTAACTTGGGATGGGGTGAATCTTGATGGTTCTCCGGCGGTAAAAGGGAGATACACAGCTCAGGTGAAAGCTTGGGATGAAATGGGTAACCAAGTAGCAACTAGAACAGAAGCAACTGGTGTAGTTCAAAGTGTAACCTTTGATCAGGGTGAACCTGTTCTTACCGTAAATAATCAAAAAGTTTATTTAAGAGATGTAACAAGTTTTCATACAGCTGAGACATCAACACACGAGGCAACTAATACCGGCTTGTCGGCCCAGCCTGCCCCTATGGTACAATCTCAAAAGGCAGTTATTCCAGAACAAGCGATGAACGCTTATTCGGATAATGCAGGAATTTATGATTAATGAGTAAAGTTAATTCATTTTTAATCCCTAACGTGACATCGATCCCTTCTGAAAAGAAGGTTGATCAGAGTAACGTTTTAAAGTCGGGAGAAAAGAGTGAGTTCAAAGGACTTGTTGATCAGTTATCGAATAGTGATATTCGCCAGCCGCAGGTTAATAAAAATAATCTAGGCCAAGACATAAACGTTTCAACTCATGCGATGAAAAGATTGCAAGAGAGGAATATAGAGCTTGATGGAAATGAGTACATGAAGCTTAAAGAAGCGATTGGTAAACTTCGTACGAAAGGCAGTCATGATTCACTTGTGATTACAGAAAAGGCGGCCTATGTCGTCGACGTGGATAAAAACACGGTTGTAACAGCGGTGGACAGAGGCAGCATGAATGAAAACGTATTTACTAAAATCGATTCGACAATTTTTATGATGTAATTTTTGATGGAGTAGTAGAGTTTATAAAATTAATGGTTGAGGTTAGCTGGTCCTTTTCTGGAAGCTAATGGATGAAGGTCTGTAGTACCTAAATCCCCTTGCCACATTGGAGTCTAGGAGGGACAAGATGAGTATTCTTTCTTCGTTTAACATTGGGGTTTCTGGTCTAAATGCTGCCGGACAAAGTATGTCGGTAGTGGGTGATAACATCGCCAACGCAGGTACATATGGTTTCAAAGGTTCAAGAGCGGAATTCCAAGACATGATTGCAAATTCCTTAAAAGGAATCGATGGCGGAGATCAAGTGGGGACAGGTACTAAACTTGCTCACATCACCTCACAGTTTACTCAAGGTAATATTACTCGAACACAAAACATTACAGATCTTGCTGTTAACGGAAATGGATTTTTCCAAGTGGATGCACCATTTGGTAAAGGCTATACTCGTGACGGCGCTTTCCATTTCGATAAAGAAGGTTTCATGGTCAATGGCGATGGCTATAAGATCAATGGATTTCTTCCAGATGATAAGGGTGCTATCGGTAACCTAACAGGTAACATCAAGCTTGGTAATACAACTATCCCAGCGACACCTACTTCAGAACTTAATGTATCAATGAATTTAGATTCAAGGGCCGCTGTTACAAAATTTGATCCGAATGCTCCTGATAAAACTTCAAACTTCAATACTTCAATGACAGTGTACGATAACGTCGGAACTGCCCGTCTAGTTACAGTTTATTTCAACAAGCTTGCTGATGGTGCGACATGGGAATACCATGCTATGGCAGACGGCGCTGACGTTCAGGGCGGAATCCCAGGCAAAATGATGGAACAAGCTAATGGTCAATTAAAGTTCAACACGAAAGGTGTTCTTGATGAAGAAATTCCTGGAATGAACAGTTTCAACTTCAATAAAGGCGCAGCTCCAAATCAACAACTTGCTTTCAACTTCGGTGCTTCACTTAAAGAAGGCGGAACTGGTCTTGATGCAAGTACTCAGTTTGGTTCTAAATCTTCTGTTGCTCGTCATACACAAAATGGAGCTTCTGCTGCAACCTTGGCCTCGATGTCATTTAATGATCAAGGTATTCTTACTGCAGTTTATGATAACGGTGTTCAACGTGATCTTGGTCAAGTCGTTGTTGCTAAATTTGAAAACAACGAAGGTCTCTTTAAAACAGGTAAAAACCTCTTTAAAGAAACACGTAAGTCTGGTCAAGGAGCTCTTGGTAAGCCGGGTGCCGATGGTCGTGGTGAAGTTCTTTCTAAATCGATTGAGCAGTCTAACGTTGATATTGCCAGCGAGTTCATCAACCTAATGGCCGCTCAACGTAACTTCCAGGCCAACACAAGAACGATCACAACTTCTGACCAGATGTTGCAAGAAGTTCTGAACATTAAACGTTAATAGTTTTTAGATACTGATTTCTACTCCAGTTCCTACTCCAAATTTGGGCCATCTTCGGGTGGCCCTTTTAGTTTCAAAAGGTGGCTTTGGGTGGTTAAGATAATTCTAAAAATAACCGATAGGTCAGGTATGAATTATCGATGGTTAATAGCACTTTTAATTTTTAATTTTTCTTCAATGGTATTCGGTTCTAGTTTGTCTGAACCTAGATGTAAAAAAGATATGCAAATATTTATTAAAAGAGAAATTGAATTTATTAAAAATAACATCAAAAAAGAAAACATCTACAATACAATCCAGTCGCTTAAATTTTATCTACGTATTTGTGGAGATGGTCTAAAAGTTTTTGGAATCAATGGTGCTGATCTCGCCTTCTGGGAAAATGAATCTCTAAAAATATATCTTAAAAATCTTGATGAAGATATTAAGTTTTATTCAAAGTTTAGATCGGTTAAAGATGAGGTCTACATTTATGAAAGATGGGAAGAAAAATATAAAGTCTCATCAAATGATAAATCCAATTATAAAATATTTTTAGAGCAAGGAATAGAATCTGCTAAACAGGAAGAAAAAAAATGTTCTCCTACTTATGATCTGAGTGCTTCCATGGGGCCTGTTGATGACCAAGGACCTATTGGATGGTGTTACGCCTATACGGTAGCTGATCTTATATCTCAAAAATTAGGAAAAAAAGTTTCTGCCATGGATTTAGCGATTAATTCTGATCGTATAAACATATTTAACGGAGCTACAAGGATTTTCGGACAATTACCGGAGGGTGGTTTTATCTCCAGGGCTCTTAATGCAGCCAATTTTTATGGAGTTTGCGCTGATGATCGTGCACATTTATCTAAAGATAAAAAGAAGAAGTTTATGCCAGAAGATCTTGTAAGAATAGGCGAAGAAAGGGGACTACTTTTAAGTGGGAAGAAAAAAGTCTGTGATACAGATATTCCAGAGATGTTTCCTTCACTCTTGGAATCCCAGGTCCTTCAAATTGC
>CAMCZE010000136.1 GCA_945885655.1 Bacteriovorax stolpii
CTCTTGGGCCATCACAATTGCCGTACGAGATTCCGTGACTGTATCCATAGCAGAGGAAACAACGGGAATATTCATAGAAATGTTGCGGGAGAATTTTGTCTTGAGATCAACTTCAGTCGGAAGAACTTCGGAATAGTTGGGAACGACTAAAACGTCATCATAGGTAAGAGCAGACTCTTGCGTATAAAACATAGGCTATCCTTTTATTATAAGGATAGCCTACTTTCAATTATATGCGAAGAACGTAACCAAGGTTTTTAAGTGTTTTGATGTGGGTCGAAAAAGGCTTTAACTTACGACGTAAATTTGAAAAATGCGTATCGAGGTTGTTGACCTCCACATGTACATCTTTCCATAACATATGAATTAAGTCATCTTTATGAATGACACGGTTAGGATTTTGCGAAAGAACAAGAAGGAGTTGGTACTCTTTCGGTGTTAAACGCACGGCCTGGCCATTCAGGATGACTTGGTGACCATCAAGGTCGATGGTCAAATCCTTAAACTTAATAAGTTTGTTGTTCTGAAGATTTCTCTTGCTCAACTGAACTCTGTTACGAATTCGTGCCACAAGCTCTTCAGTCTGAACTGGCTTAAGTAAAAAATCATCAGCGCCGATTTCAAACCCTTTTACTCGAGCACTTAAGTCAGAATCACCTGTTAAAAATAAAACAGGAAGATTCTGCTTGGCGCGCTTCACTTCTTCATAAACCTGAAAACCATCTTTACCAGGAATGTGAAGATCGAGAAGAATTGCATCCGTATGATTATTACGAATGAATTCTAGGCCCTTGTCCGGTTCGCTGAACGTTTCTAAAATAAACGAGTCAGAGAGTGAACTAGAGAGAACTTCTAGTAGGTCTTTGTTGTCATCAATGATTGTTACATGCATACGATTTTTCTCCATGTAACGAATATATTGAGATTAAGGTAAAAACAAAACATAAGAAATCTTAAAAAAATTAGACGTTGCATCTAAGAGGCAAAACCCCACTTTCCGAATGAAAATGATCTCTAAACAAGCTCACTCCTACAGAGCTCTAACTGTTAGTAACTCTTGAGATCTTGAATGAGGCTCTCTAGTTCTTTCGTGTGCTTAGGTTGCTCAAGAGACTGCTTCTTAAGGGAGTTCTCAAACTCTGGGTCTATATCTACACGAGAAGGGGCCACAGGGGCCAGTATGTCGTTGCTTGGTTTTATTGAGGCCGGCAGACGTGCATGAGGAACAACGGCCGAATTCACGGGAGAAATCCCAAAAAAACGCACAGGCACAACATCTTTTGATGAAACACTTCTCTTCGCAGTTGAAGCAGTACTCTTTTTAAAATAACTGTAAGCATCCCCCTTCACTGAAGCGGGCTCACGAGTAGATGTGATGAAAGTAATTTCACCTTTTTTTGTGACATCTAACGGAGCAGTCTGTGTTGATGCAATTGAACGAGCAGCTGCAGGGGTTGAAACTGACGCCATATTTTTAGGAAGTTTTTTAAAATCAGATAAAGCAGCATTCAAAGACTGAAGCCCCACTTTTGTTGGCGCCCTGGGAGAACCATTTTCTACTTCAGGATCAATTAATGTAAAATTTCCAGCAGAAACAGTTTGTTTGGCGTCTTTGTTAAGTACATTTGAAACATCAACATCTCCATTCACAATTAAAAACTGTGAACGAGAATGAGTTGAATCAAATGTCACTACAAATTCACTCTTTTTAAAATCCACCTGACCATTTGCTGTTATTAAGGCCAAAGCATGTCCTGGATTTTTAGCTTCAACCCAAACTTTACCTTTTTTAAGTTGAACGGATTTATTAAACACTTTCATATGAGAGCCACCGATCAGATGATAAGTAGCATCGTAATAATCATTAAGAGAGATTGTTCCACCTTCTTCAACCATAACCTCAGATTTTTCTTCGATATGATCATTAACTTTGATGGAAACCGTTTTTCCCGCTGGAGAAATAACAAAAACTTGGCCCACGACGTCCACAACTTGTGCTACAGGTTTTGCCAAAGCTCCTTGTGCTGATAAAGCGACAAGTAAGAGAAGGCTACTTTTTGATTTTGTAAGAAATGTCTTCATAATACCTACTTAAAATTTTCCATTCTTCTGTATTTCTATATTTCAATCTAAACTCTTCAACAGTATTTAAAAACTTATCGTGCTGACCTTGATTATAATGGGCAAGGGCCAACCAAAGTTTGGCCCCTCTATAAAACTCTGATTTTGGATAAACTTTGATAAGTTGTGATAAATGTTTTTCAGTCCAATCAAAACGTTTACCTGTTTCAAAGGCAGCAACCCCTGCACCAAAAAGAACACGGTCAGAAACGATTTTATTTTCAGGAAAACGGTTTATCAGTTCATTGTAAAACTGTGCCGACTTTTCATAATTTTTGAAATGCAGCTCTTTTTCACCAATGGCCAAAAGTTTTTCTGGTGTCCACTTATAAACCTCATAACTCACAAGATCATTTGAATTAATTTTTGGTACACTCGCAACTGAACGAGCGGCACCTTCAGTTTCAGATTTTTTTACACCAATAAAATACTTATTTTTTGATTCCAATTGAGAGACTTGTTACTGAAGGTCTGAGATTTTTGATTGAAGAACACGATTTTCGCGAGCAAGTTGAATCGCCTTATTTTCAAACTGGTACATCTGATCGATTTTCACCATGACGGTTTTATCCATTCCTCCGAATCTCCAGAGAGAAAAAACCCATCCAGCTGCCATCAAACAGAACATCAAAAAAATCTTCATACTGAATCCATCCTAAAAGGGGTTCCTTGTCGACACCGTTTTATCGGTTATTGAAAGTTAATCTTTAGTACTAAAGAAAATTGGCCATTCTTCCGATAGACCCATTAGGAGTTCAAAAATGCAGTTCCGCCTACTTACCATTACCCTACTTTTACTCTCAGGTGCCGCCTCTGCTCAGGGCCGTAAACCCGCGGTGGAAGACTTCGTGGGCATTGAAGTGGAACAGCCCGAAACTCCGGCCGGCTCAAGTGGCAGTCTCTACAACCTTGAGCAAGACATGAACCAGGTCAAACTCACCAATCAAATCTCTCAACGCAAAAACCCCATCACCATGAGTGACCAGGCCACGGGTCCAGGACTCGGTTTTACGGCGATCTTTGCGGCCATATTAATTTTAGGTTTGCCACTTTTAAGTTGGTTCCTTGTGCTCAATCACCTTCGAAACAAGGCGACTCAAGAGAATGCGAACAACATAGAAGTTTTAGAGAACTATCGTAAGGATAGGATGGCGAAGAAGAATGAATCGGATAAGATTAAAAAAGTTTCTTAATCCTCGTGAGAATAAATCCAATGAAAATCAGATCGTTTTTAGCTTTGCTTCTACTTTTGTCACTTGCCTCATGCGGCGAACCCGTTGCGGGAGTGGATGAGGATGAAGATGGGATTAGAGATGATGTGCAGGAGTTTATTAACAAGAAGTATAAAGATAAGAAGGTTAAGGCGGCCGTTGTTCAGTATGCGAAAAACTTTCAAAAGACAATCACGGAGAGTGAAAGCAAAGAACTAAGTCTAGAAAATTCAAAGAATGGTTTCAGAGCTTTAAATTGCTTAATTTATGTAACCTCTATAAATGAGACTGCTCAAATCTCAAGGGAGATGAGGGCCGAAATACTTAACACCAGAGAAAGGCTTGAGGCTAATTCAATGGTTAACGAACATCTAAACGGATCTATTACAAGTAGTGCGAAAGAGACTAAAGAATCATGCGATTCACAGCTCATAAACACTGTCAAATAATTCGACACCATTCTATTTAAACAGACACTTTTTCACATGCCCTAGAATCCAGTCATTCACCGACTGATAATGTTCCATACTTAAAAAATGGAACATCAGATGCTCATCAGGCTAATTTTAATAACCATACTTTGCAACTTCTCAAATCTTTATGCACAAGTTGTTATGGAGCCATACACTCAATGTCAAAGCACAACAGCCAAAACAATTATCGTTCACACCAATGGAATACTAACAGACAGACAGGATGCATATTTAAACTTAACGTTAATCAAAACTATCTCTATTCCAAGGGAAAATGATATTGACCCAAAAGGAGTTAGCTACAAGCTTGCGCATAACTGGAGTCATGGATTCTTTATGGATATCCTGGAATCATTGGCACAGAAGATTCCACAAAAAGTAATTGAAACACTACAATTGCTCGATCAGTATCATGCCTTTGCAAAACTTGTTTTAACTCCTACGACTAAAGTTTATGATCTTCTGACTCCTGATTTCCAAAAAGACATTTTGAAAATCGCAAAATCGTATGTGACTTCTTTCACGACTAAGGTTGTTGAGAATAAAGCACAAGTCACATCTAATCTTATAACATGCTACAAAAGTATTTTAGATGCTGATAAAAGAATCTATGCGATTCCTCACTCCCAAGGTGGACTTTTTGTTAACGATGCCTTCAACACAGTTTTCCCAGACCATACTGTCAGCAAGGGAAAATTTGCGACCTATCAAATTGGAACGGCTGCAAATAAAATCAATGACATTTGTTGGGAACATGGAAAGAACAGATTAGATATACTCTCAGAGCTTAATATAGGCGAACCTTATAATCTTCCTTTATCCCCGATACCTCAAAGCTGGGACCTGCTCTTCCACAGCTTAACTGATACCTATTTAAATCCCGCATATGATGACCTTTCTAGATCAATTATTGATGGTATTGCCAGCTCCTCTCCTGTCCAGTGTGCTCCAGAACAATGCGAAGATGAAGATGAAAGGCCTTACTTGGCTACGGAAAATTCTCCCGATGATAAAATTATCAATATTCAAGGAATAGAGTACGAATGCAAAACTCCAGGTAATTCAAGAACATTGTTCCCTCTCAAAACCTTTGGCCCAAATGAAAGTATAGATCAGTATTCTCCATTACCTTCTGAATGGAATTCACCATTAATTACATATTTGGGCTGCTACTTCGATGGACATGAATCATCATCAGTTTTGCAATACTCATTACCTCCTTCTTATACTGCAGAAGAAGGTTCACAAGGCTTAATGCATTACATGTTTTGTGCTGAGGAAAACATTCCTTTATCGCAAAACGATGCCGGTTTGACAATCCTGGGAGTTATTGGAGAAGCATACAGTTTAAGTAAAAAATATTTTTCAATTAACTCTAAAGCAAGTAACTGCTATAATTATAAGAGTTTTCTAGTTGGTCTCTTAGATGCTCCCCATTTTTACAAAGCTTCTCGATTAATAAATCTTCCTTTATTACCTCACGAAAATTGTTCAAATTGCCCAGCGGGACAATTTAAAATCAATGGAACTTGTACATGTCCTGATGGAATGACAAAAGATTCAACTAACAAATGTGTCAATAATCTAGCATGTCCCAATGGGCCTATTTTAGCTTTTGAAGGTCATCCCAATGCACCTTGCTTCGTAAATTTAAAACTATAGGAAAGAAAAAAAATGAAACTTTTAATATCTACTCTTTTTCTCATGCTTACGACATCAGCCTTTTCAAGCTCAAAAATAATTTTGAGCCGAATTTTATTCGATGGACTAATTCAAGATTCAAATAAAATTTACTCTCAAGCTACTTTCTTCCCACAACAAGATAAAAATGGACTGATGCTTGGACTAAGACTCTTCTCCATTAAGCCAAATACATTTATTTCAAAATTAGGCCTTAAAGAAGGCGATATCGTGCAAAAGATAAATGGAGTAAAAATCAGCGAACCTGAATGCATAGAAAAAATCAAACTAACTCTTCAAGACACTTCAAAACTTTCTCTGGAAGTAAAAAGACAAGGGACAGTTACGAAGAGGTCTTATATTTTCCGTTAAACCTGACTCACACTCTAATGCTTCATCCACTCCCCATTCCCTAAATACCGATAAATCCGCTGGATGTGATTGAACTGAACTGCAATCTCCCGTGTCCCATCTTGATCAATGTCATAAACGTTCACAGCATAATCGCGACGCCAATACTGATCCCTCTGAGATTCTTTTTCATGAAAGTAATGTGGTCCAGGTGTGAGCTTTAAAGTTTTAAGATCGTTATCCTCATAACTCAAAAGATAAATCTGCGCCGTGGACTCCACTCTTCGTCCTTGAGTTAGCCCTTCATCTAAAAAGATGATCAACGTACGAACTTTGGGAGAAATATAAACCAGTTTGATTTTGTAGATCGCACTCTCCGCTCCCATGGCCAAAAGTTTTGTTTCATAGATCACGCGCTCAGAGGAGTCTCGAATTTCAAGCCAATCCACTCCATCGCGTTTCTGAGGCTGGATGGATTCTTCAATTCCATCACCATTGAGATCAATGCGATATGAGGCCCCTTTAACGCTAAATTGGGAGAATACGACGGCCGATTTAGTGGCACTGGGTTCAACATGCAAATCGTCTGTAAGCATTTGACGGAAAAATCTTTCATCCTGAGCGGAGATTCTCATACTAAAACACAAAAAGAGTAAAAAAAGAGAACAATGCTGCACCATGAGTTTATTGTAACCTTAGTTTTGCTTTGTTAGAATAAATTGGTTTAAAGGAAGGTTTTACATGATCATATCTCTCGGTTTTGTCCGTTCATCCAGTCAAGCGCTCATTCGTGAGCTAAATTGGCAGGAAAATTCAATTGAAACAAAACTCATTGATGTAACTGACCTGCCGGATCATAACCTCCAAGGCTTATTTGTCGACGACAACGATCACTTAAGTTCTTTAGTGAATATCTTGGAAAAAGAAAAACCGTTCTACCCTATCCTCGATGCTAAGGATGAAGATCTTAACTTTGATGATTTTGAACATTTACCAGTATCTCAGTTCCGTGATCTGGAACTTAAAGTTCTTAACCGTTGGACCATGTACCAAAACTTCAATGCACTTGAAAATATCTGGGGAGTAACAACCCACTTCAGAGACCTTTGGAAAAAAGACCGCACAACTTTTTTTGAAGAACTTTGGTATTGGATGAAACGTAACCTTGGGGCCAGTGAACTTACTATTCTTTTCAACGATGTGGTTCATACTGAAGAGAAAGATGAAAATAACGATAAAAAAGATCGTCCCAAACTCGCTCAATCTCTTTTGAGCGGAACTAAAAAGGCCAACTTTAAACAAGGTGGGGCCCGTGAGAAAGAACTCATGACTAATTATATCGATAAATTCCATGACGTTTTTGAAGTAACTGAATTTAATCTGTCCCGTGGTCAATTCGTGGCGACGGCCCAAGTTGAAAGAAGTCCCATGATCTTCATGGCAAGAATTCCTCAACTTAATCAATTACAGAGAACACTTCTCAAGGCCCTCTTTAACGGATTACAGATGTAATTGGCCCTGGGCCCAAAGTCTGACCTTACCCCCTAAATGAATCTCCTCATTCCAATGAAGATGCATCTCACTGGCCGCGCCAACAGAAGGATGACCAGCAAAAGGAAGTTCCGATTTAGGCGTGAAAATACGAAGGTTCTGATAAGCATCAATGAACACAGTTTCAGAAAAATTAAATTCCTTGGCGATATCTTGCATGTGAACATCAGAGAGATTTTTTTCTGGAAAAACAACGGCAAGTTGATTGCCGGCCTTATCGTTTTTTGTAAAAACGTTAACAAGATAGAAATTCATTTTCCAAATCGGCCTAGAGGCTCGCCTCCAAGCAGATGAAAATGTGTATGAAAAACAGTTTGTCCACCGAATGATCCCTCGTTAGTCACAATCCTAAATCCTTCCTGATCCATCTTAGAATCTTTAGTGTATTCCCTCATGGCCCGAAAAAGATCTGTGAGTTGTTGAGGATCTGTTTCAGTTAACTGGTTCACATTGGTGGTATGGCGTTTATGGATGAAAAGAAGATGTTTAGCAGCATGAGGACTTAGGTCTTTAAATCCCAGAACCTTGTCGTTCTCGTAAATTTTCGTTGATGGGATGACCCCAGCAATGATCTTACAAAAAATACAGTCTGCTTTATTCATGACTCACCTTCTGGCCTCTTTCATTTTAGGGTTTTGCTTTAGCCTTTAATTCGTTTTATCTTCGCCCCCAACTTCGTGAGCTTCTCATCAATTTTTTCATAACCACGATCTAGGTGATACACCCGCTGGATCTCACTTTCTCCATTGGCCACAAGAGCACAAAGGATAAGGGCCGCTGAAGCTCTAAGATCCGTACACATAACAGGAGCACCACTTAAAGATTCAACCCCCTCAATGATGGCAGAATTCCCTTTAAGAGTGATATTTGAGCCCATCCGGGCCATCTCTGGAACATGCATGAAACGATTTTCAAATATGGTTTCAGTTACAATGGAATTT
>CAMCZE010000137.1 GCA_945885655.1 Bacteriovorax stolpii
CGATATTGGTTATGATCCTCTCGATTGGTTAAGATTTCGATTGGGATCAAGTATCATGCACCTGAACCAACATGGCCGGGGTGGTACAACTAAAATCAATAATGGAAATGGAACATCAACTTTTTTTAATCCTGATGAGAACCGTTCTAGCATCAACACAACTTTTGATCTCGGAGCTGAAATTTTATTTGAAGACTGGGCCTTGCGTTTACAAACATATACCTATTCACTTTTTGCTCATGATCAGCGGCAATTATCATATACTATCTTTATATCATATTACTGGGATCAGTGAGGATTCATGAAACTACTACTTTTTGTTTTAACTTTAAGTTCATACTCCTACGCTTTTACTCTTAATAATAATTTTGGTGGTTCATTTAAATCAAACAAGGTTAAGGTGCAAGTTGCTGGCAACTCTTCTTGTTCTGCTCAGACAGGAGTTACGATCTACGAACTGCAAAGTTTAGTTGAACATGCAATAGCCGATTATTGGGAAAATATACCAACAACAAATCTCAGGCTTAAAAATGATGGCTTCACTGACACCATTACTAATATGTACAGTGGAAGACTTTGTGCTCCCACGGACAGCACGTGCATTTCAACTGCTCCATCAGGAACTCTGATTCCCCCTGTTAATAACATCGTTATTAGCTGTAATAATGATCCAGTAAACTTCAACGGGGCCAACGTTTTTGCAGTCAGTATACCTAATAACTTTTCTGGCAAAAAGATCACTGGCTCAGTCATTTTAATTAATGACTCATCCACTGTTTTCTCAACACTTAACCGTGAAGATAAAATTGCTGTTTTGGCCCATGAAATTGGCCATGCCATTGGTCTAGGTCATTCAGAAGATGATGCGGCATTGATGTACTATAAACAAGTCGATATGAGACGCAACTTAGGTCAAGACGATATTGATGGCGTCAGTTATCTGTATCCAAAACTTGCCGACGCCTGTGGCCTTTTTGGCGCCACGATCAATGACGTTACGAAAATTCCACCGACCCTGGCCCAGATGGGAGTTAGTTTTTTTATGATGCTTATTTTGGCCAAATTATTTAAGCAGATCAGAAGAAATCTAAGAAAGACTTCTTTATCTTAGCCAACGAAGACTCGTACCTCGTCTTTTGCATTCTTCCTCATAGGCCTCAAAGATCTCTTCTTCTTCATTGTTAAGAAGAGTCTTATCTACAAGGGCCGGATCAAATCCAATATAAACAAATGGTTTAAAACGAAGCATGCCAGGAAAATCGGGATGCTTTTCAGTATAAACGATGTTCTCTAGACGCACTCCACCAAAGCCTGGAATATAAATTCCCGGCTCAATAGAAACGGCTTGGCCAACTTTCATGGGTACATTTGAAATCGTCGACAATCTCACTCCAGGCTCATGAACGTGAATTCCCACTCCGTGCCCAGTCCCATGATTATAATCGTAACCCTTTTTTCTCATAGCAGAACGAGCGATACCGTCCAAGACATTGCCCTTTGTTCCTTCAGGAAAAACGGCTGCCTGACAATTCAAAAGTCCCTTCAAAACTAAGGTATACATTTCGATCATTTTTGCATGAGGCTTTTTAGTTGAATCCGCAAAAAAAGTACGAGTGGTATCTGTGGCCCAACCACCTTCAAAATAACCACCTGAATCAAGAAGGATCATATCCGTTTCTTTAATCACGACTTCATCAGAAGGATCACCATAATGAATGATAGATCCGTTGGCACCCACACCAGCGATGGTATTAAAACTCAGCTCAATAGCACCCTGTTCCTGATATTTTTTAGTCGTCTCATGATAAAGATCAAGCTCAGTAATGCGTTTACCTGACTTCACAGATTCTTTGACCCATTTAATGGTGTTAAATATGGCCTTATCAGCTTTTCGAAATGAGGCCTCCATCTGTTGGATCTCGACTGGCTCCTTGATGGATTGATACTCGTAAAGACCACCAGACTTTTCAACCAGTTTTTCAGTTCCAAAGATGTTCACTAACATACCAAAGTCAGCAGAGTTCATCATGTTAGGATCAAAACTCACTTCATTGAGATGAAGAATGTTTTGTAATCTTTCAAGTTCACGAGGCAAATCTTTAAAATGAAGAGAAATAAACTCTAAACCATATTCTTTTTTTGCTTTTGCCGAAACTGCAGTATCTGGAGTGATAAAAACGTAAACTTTTTCTTTGGTGACTAAGGCTTTTGAATAAAAGCTGCTTAAGAATGGAAGATGATATCCACGACAGTTTGTAAGCCAAGCAATCGTATCTAAGGCCGTTACAAACATCGCCCTTTTTTCATCCATAAAGATAGAGCGTGTTTTTTCTAATGTATCTCGACCACGCCATTCACGTTGAACAAATTGAATTTCTTTTGGTTTTGGTAAGGTGGCAAATTCAATAACTTTTGCCAGTTCACCAGATTCTAAAGCAATGGTCTCAGGGGTCACTGCACTAAGACGTTTTAAATATCCCAAGGCCGTGCGGTCTGCTTCATACCCTAAACGTTTGATTCCCATTTTTTTTAAATCAGAAATTAATTCTGCAGTTGTTGAAGAATCACCTCCAACTTTAACAACCTCAACATGTTGAGCGTCTACTTCTAGATCGGCCTGTTCGTGATAACGGCCATCAACATAAAGCCTGACTCGACCATTCATTGGAACAAGAACTTCGGCCATGGAACCAGTAAAACCCGTAATATAAAAACGGTGATTGTCTTCTAATGGCACATATTCGTTTAAAAAGGGGTCAAAACTTGAAATGTATAGACCTTCAAGGCCACGGTCAGTCATAACTTTTTTTAGTTTTTCTACGTTTGAGATGATAGTTTGATTTGATAGAGTGAAGGCTTTTTTCATACAATAATCCTCGCTAGAGATAAAAATACCCCCCTCTCTCATTCTTGGGAAGACTTTTATGAAAATCGTTAAGCCAGTTTATTACGGTGATTACCTTCAACTACCGAAACTCTTGAATTCTCAGGCCCCTGAAAGTGCAAAATATGGTGATGCTGCCCATGATGAGACACTTTTTATCATCATTCACCAGACCTACGAGTTGTGGTTTAAACAAATCCTTCACGAACTTGACTCGGTGAGAAACTTAATGGAAAAACCTTTTGTTCCATCCACTGATCTCTCAATCATTAATGCCCGCTTAGAACGAGTCACAACGATTCAACAACTTTTAGTCGATCAGATTCAGATCATGGAAACCATGACCACTATCGATTTTATGGAATTCAGGGATTATCTTGTACCGGCGTCTGGATTTCAGAGTCTTCAGTTTCGTTTAATTGAAGCGACTTTAGGAATCAAACCCCATCACCGCATGGAAGTTGAAAAACAATTCTTCACCTCCCGTTTAAAACCAGAAGATAGACACATTCTCGATCAAGCTGAAACGAAAATCAGTGTTTTTGAATTAATTGAAACCTGGTTGTCTCGCATGCCTTTTAGCCAATTTGAAAATTTTGATTTTTGGGGAGAGTACTCAGCTGCCGTTAAAAAGATGCTCGATCAAGATTTCAAAATTATCTCAATGAATCCCATTTTAGATGATAAATCTCGTGCCATGGAATTAAAAAACCTTGAAACAACGAAAATAACTTTTAATACCCTGTTAGATACAAATCTTTTTGATGCCCATAAATCCCAAGGTAAAGTTCGCCTCTCACAGAAGGCCATGCTTTCGGCCGTTTTCATTTATCTTTATCGAGATTATCCGGCCCTTCAAATGCCCTTTCGTATCCTAAACAATCTCGTTGAAATTGATGAGAAATTTACCACATGGAGATACCGTCACTCCATTATGGTACAAAGAATTCTGGGTTCAAAAATTGGAACCGGCGGATCTTCTGGACATGAATATCTTAAATCGACTACGGAAAGAAACCGCGTTTTTTTAGACTTTTTTAACCTTGCAACCTTTCTTCTCCCTAGAGAAATAACCCCCCCACTTCCTGCCAACTTGATCAATCAATTAGACATTGTCTACGACTCCACTAAAGGTAAAATCCTTTAAGGCCACTTACTTAAGTAAACAAGTCAGGAATAGGCAAAAAGAACTCAATAACAAACCTTCATAAACATCTAAAGTTTTGTTTTTTAATGCCGATAGAACAAGAGCGTACAATTATGATAGGCCAATAAGGGATAAGGAAATGGACGTTAAATTAGGTTCAATTGTCATGGTTTTAGTGATGTTTTTCATAGCGAAGATTTCATTTGAAACCGCCATGGACAAAAAGATTACAGAAGAAAAATCTAACGATAGATCTCCTGCATCCATTGACCAAAGTTACCAAGATCATTTGAATAAAAAATAACTCGTTTCTACATTATTTTTTTTTGATTTTCTTTTTTTCTTTTTTGCTTCTTTTTTTGTTCTTTCAAGATTTTCATCCAATATTTTAACCGCTGCAACATATTGAGCACCATAAATCGGATCAGTGATCATTCCTTCACTCACAAACTTTTTCACATGCCTTATTCCAATCTCTAAACGAGCTGGATTATTTTTGCCCTCGCCCGTTGTGAGAAATTCAACATACGGACTTCTTGCAAGAAAAAAACCCGAGACCGAAAAAACTTCATCTATAACGGCCAGCTGCTTTTCCTCTGTAGCTAACCACAAAACTTGTTCTTTTTTTGCACAGGTAAGTCGTTTTTTATCCAACTCTAAAATCAAACGTGCATAACTTTCTTTATTAAACAAATCGATATCACGCCGATCAAGATCCAAAACCACAGATGTAAGCTCTCTTAGAAGGTTCGAATGTTTATCCATACTTTTTGATAAGATTGTAAACTGAAAGGCCGTAAAGAAGTCCTGTAATTTATTGGCCTCTTTAGCTTCCTTCATGACCTCAATACCCGCACGAAGCAATTTTTCTTTTTCCTCTTCACTTTCTTTAGACATGTGAAGATTCTGAATTCTCCAAGACAACTCATGAATGGCCGCTTTTTTATAATCATCTCGGGTATCTTTTTTTGCGATAAGTACTAAATACTCTAACGGACTCTTTGCTAATTGATCACTAAAAATCTTATTGTAACCATTATGCTCATGATGCCCAGGACTCTTTTCCTGAGATGAATGAATAGAGAGTAGGATTTTTTTAAAATCATTATATTTGGCAGGACTAAGAGTCATGCCAATGCCTCCATAAACTTGTTCATCAACGGCACATTCTTCATTAATATTTTTTTGAATTTCATCTTCTTGTGTTTTTTTCGCATCGGCCTTCACGTGAACGATTAAAGGATGATCCGTTTGTTTGCTGGAATCAATTTTTACTTTAAATAAAGTTTCACAGATGTTACTAAGGTAATCTAGATCCCAATCAGATGGATAGGTCTCAAGTCCACATAACTCTTTTGAGAGACTCCTATCTTGGAACTTCATTTTTGTGATTTCGCAGGTTTTATTATCAACATCAAAACTTAAATTTGAGTTATAAAAAAAAAAGGCTCCTGACTTCATCTCCCCTTGATCATTTTTGAGAGGTAATTCTTTTCGAGTCCTAATACTTGCAGACTTAAAAAGACACCCCTCTAACTTCGCGTTCATACTATAAAGCACATTCAATCTTTTAACGTGGTAGATGAGTTCTTCAGAATTATATTTGTTAAAATTGAGATTCATAGAAAACATATAAGGAGGTTTTTCAATAAGTGCCCCTCCCATTATTTCGATTGCACTCCAACAGGGATGTTCTTGAATTTTCCCTATGGAGTCACACACCTCTTTTGACCAGACCTGTTGAGTAAGAGTAAAATAAAACAAAACATGTATCAGGGTTTTCATAGCAGGCTCCTCGCCTCTATATTATAGACTTTCCCTGTACGCACTTGGACGAAACCTCTTAGGGAAAAAATTGCCTAGATGAAAGCTTCTTTGGCCCACTCTTTAAAACATTCTCCACGGTGTACATAACTTTTAAATTGATCAAACGATGGAAAGGCAGGTGAAAAGACGAGATGACCTTTAAGTTTTTGAGTCTTACACATCTCAAAAACACTTTTTAGCTCATAGGCCCTAACAACCTTAAAATCATGATGAAGTTCTTCATAAAGACGTTCGCAGACATCCCCTATGGTGAAAATCTGAGTGATTTTATCTTTATAGGGAAGCAGGTCGGGCAAGAGCCTATCATTTTGGCCCCTAAGCTTACCACCCAGTATGAGATATAAAGGCTCCGGTGCTTCTTGAAATGCCTTAATGGCCGTAGTGGTTGCAAGACTATTAGTGCTCTTAGCATCGTTATAAAGAGTTAATCCATCCTTTTGAAGCACGTATTCTAATCGATGAGCAACTCCAGAAAACTCATTAATGAATTCCTGAAAAAGGATGTTAAGATTTTGAATATCCAATAACTCAAGAACTTTGTAAGCAGCATAAAAATTTGCTTCGTTATGCTCTCCTCTCACCTTAGCGTGAGAAAAATTGAATCTAAAATCTTCAGGCAGATGACCTTTGGTGAAATAACTTTTTTGAACAATATGATTTTTAATTTCCTCCAAATAAGAATTCTCTGTACCTAAAATCAAATGATCAGATTCATTCATATTCATAACTATTCGAAATTTTGCTTTAGCGTATTCGTAAACACTATCATATCGTTCAGAGTGATTTGGGAAAATATTTAAAATCATTGCAATATGAGGATGAAATTCCTTAATGGTTTCCAACTGAAAACTTGAAACCTCAATAATTGCATAATCCACTTTTTCTTCTGAGAGGGCCAGATCACAATATGGCACACCAATATTACCACCACAAAAAACTTTTTTTCCCGCCTTTTGCAGGGCCTCAGTGATCATCGTGGTCGTTGTTGTCTTTCCATTGGTACCAGTGATCGCGATAACAGGAATCTTTTTAGTTTCACGATATGCGTACTCAATTTCTGAAATAATAGGTACACCCGCTTCCACTGCGCCTTTGAGGGCCATATGCGTGACAGGAATGCCGGGAGAAATAACGATTTCATCCATTTTATGAAAATGCTCTGAGAAATCATCCTCTGAATAACAGGAAGAAAGCTCCAAGACTTTATCTAGCTTTTCGGCATAAAACCATGAATCCACTGGCCCCTTATTAACTGCATAGACCTCTTGGTTCTTTTTTTTGGCCAAAAGAAGAGCTGATTTACCAGATTTTCCCATTCCAAAGATCGCCACTTTATTTATCTTGTCCATAACCTATGTTATACCTCACACCATGAACTATCGAGAGCGGTTCCTGGCCATTAATCATTTTATCAAAGCATATCAAAAAATATGGCAAAACGAAATCATGCTGATGTACCCAACCCCTCTGAGCGACTATCCCCTGGAGTGGATTCAAGAAATCTCTGGTTTTAAAGAAAAAAAAGACATCATGCAGATAGAACGAAGAGATGTCTTTGATCTCATAAAACTTCCTTCTTTAAGGGCCTTTTATCAACAAATTGAAGAACTCTCGCAATTTGAAAAAATCTCTCCTTCTTCACCTCTTCCGACGGATGCCAAAACTTTTCTTTACATGATTCCAAAAAAACAGCATGAGATTAAACATCTTGCTCCCATCATTAATGATTTTCACAAATCTCTAAAGATAAAAAAAATTGTCGATATTGGTGGTGGCATAGGCCTTCTTGCACAAACTCTGGCCAGTCAGTATGGACTTGAGGTCACATCCTTAGACCAAGATTTGACTCTGCAAAAAGCAGGTCAAGAGAGAGCACAAAAGAAGACAAGGATCCACGAGAATCTTGTGAAGTATCATCAAATGAGGGTTTCAAAAGATGATCCCCTGTTTTTAAAACATCTCTCAACCGAAACCATGTCCGTTGGACTACATACTTGTGGACCACTGGCAGTTGATCAAATCATAGCAAGTGCCACAAAAAAAATTCCGGCCCTTATGAATTTTGCATGCTGTTACAATAAACTTGGATCCATCCAGAATATCTCAACCTTTGCTCAGGAACATCATCCCACGACCATGCAACTTTTTGCTCTGACTCTTGCCACTCGGGCCCATAAAAAGCTGGAAGAAAAAGACTATGATCTTAAAATGAAAGTGAAACGTTATCGTTATGCTTTTCATTTTCTTTTGCACGATGAGTATAACATAAAAGAGCTCATGCCTTTGGGTAACTCCACAACAAAACTCTACGATAAATCATTTTCGACCTATGCTCTTGATCAGTTTAAACGTATTGGTATTGAACCTAGACACTGTGAAGAAACACTAGAAAAATACTTTGCCGATCCTGCAA
>CAMCZE010000138.1 GCA_945885655.1 Bacteriovorax stolpii
TGGTGGGATGTAAATGTGCCAGGGGTTTATGATATTGCCTGTGCTGAAATGTGTGGGACTAATCACTATCTGATGAAGGCCCAATTAACTGTTTATACGCAAGAAGATTTTAATCGCTGGTTAGCGACATCTGAACAAATAGCATTAACGACAAATGATCCCGACGATAAGAATTTAGCGTGGGGATGGAAGTGGGAGAACTAATATGAGCGGCGGTTACAACGAAATCCATCCGGAACCAACCACCTTTATCAGCAAATATCTTATTTCATTTGACCACAAGGTCATTGCGAAACAATTTTTGTGGTACGGAATCTTTTTTCTTGGATTGGGAGGCCTTATGGCGCTTCTTATCCGTTGGACATTGGCCTATCCTGGAGTGCCTTTCCCTGTTCTAGGAAATCTTCTTTTTCCTGATTCAGCGGGAATCGTTCCACCAGATTCATACGCCATGCTTTTTACGATGCATGGAACCATTATGATTTTCTATGCGATCACGCCGATTCTCATTGGGGCCTTTGGTAACTACTGTATCCCTTTAATGATTGGTGCCCGAGATATGGCCTTTCCGATGTTAAACATGCTTTCCTTTTGGTTTGCATTTTTATCCGGTGTGGTTCTTATAACTTCACTTTTTTTACCTCTTGGTGCCGCATCAGGAGCGTGGACCTCCTATCCAACTCTCTCCACGATGATTGGTAGTCCAGGGGCCGGACAAACTTTTTGGTGTGTTGCCATCTTTTTGTTTGGTATTTCATCGACGATGGGTGCCGTAAACTATGTCACCACAGTTATTACTCTTCGTGCTCCAGGTATGGGCTACTTTGATATGCCCCTAACAATCTGGGGTCTTTGGCTAACAGCTATTCTTAATGCTATTTTTGTTCCTGTTTTAGGGGCGGGGGTTATTCTCCTTACTTTGGACCGTGTTTTGGGAACAACATTTTTCTTAGCTGGTGCTTCGGCCACTTCAGGGTCAGGGGATCCGGTTCTTTTCCAACATGTTTTTTGGATCTTTGGTCACCCAGAAGTTTATATTCTCATTCTTCCAGCATGGGGGATTGTTTCAGATTTACTTTCTTTCTTTTCTCGTAAGCCGGCCTTTGGTGCTAAATCAACTGCTCTTGCGATGACGGCCGTAACTGTTCTTTCGACTTTGGTTTATGGTCACCATATGTTTACGACTCAAATGAGTCCACTTCTGACTCAATCGTTTATGACTTTAACCATGACGATTTCTATTCCTTCGGCGATCTTTTTTGCCAACTGGTTAGGCACGATCTGGAAAGGATCAATACGTTTTGATTCACCAATGCTTTTTTCTCTTGGTGTCGTATTCGTTTTTGGTTTAGGTGGTCTTACAGGTCTTCATTTAGGAACTGTTACAACTGACCTTTATCTTCATGATACATATTTTGTGGTTGGTCACTTTCATTACACCATGGCAGCTTCAGTTCTTTTAGGTGGATTTGCTGGGATTTATTTCTGGTTCCCCAAAATGTTCGGAAAAATGATGAATGAAAAACTGGCAAAACTTCACTTTTGGGGAACAATGATTCCTTTGAATGGTGTTTTTTTCGGCATGCTCATGATTGGTTACGGTGGTATGCACCGTCGTATCTATAATCCATTTGTTTATGATTCACTTAAACGTCTTATTCCAATCAATGAATTCGTTACGATTTCAGCGATTCTGATGGGACTTTTTCAGATTGTCTTTGTGATCAATTTTTTATGGTCACTTAAAAAAGGTCCTAAGGCCCCTAACAATCCTTGGGAAGTGGGAACTCTTGAGTGGACGATCCCGTCTCCTCCAGTTCATCACAACTATGATGAGATTCCTGTGGTTAAATGTGGTCCTCATGAACTTGGTAACCCGAATCTGAAAACGGGAAGAGATTTCCAATATCAGACAGAGGAATTAGTTCAAGGTTAAGAATGAAAAGAGCGGATCTTCAGAGTAACTTAGCAATGACAGTGACCCTCATAATGGGGGCCATGCTCTTTACGACGTTGTTTATGGGATATGCTATTTACCGTTCTGCTTCAACGTACTGGCCACCTATGGGATTTGCCAAAGTGGCCTTGGGACTTCCAACCTTTAGTACGTTTTTGATTTTAGTAAGCAGTCTGTTTTGTTATCTGGCGAGAGTGGCCACTCAGGCAAGAAAAGTCGAGAAGGCCCGTTTGTATTTGCATCTCACATTGATTTTAGGTTTGGCCTTCATGCTGACCCAAGGTTTTTTGTGGTCCCATTTAAAGGCCACTGGTGTGTATGTAAGTTCAGGCATTTTTGCTTCGATTCTTTATGGATTTACTTGGATCCATGCGGCCCATGTAATTTTGGGACTTGGAACCTTGCTCTACTTAGAGATTGTTTTGAAAAATACCAGCGATAGCACCATTCGTAAGGTGATCAACGTTGAGAAATTCTGGCATTTTTTAGGGATTATTTGGCTGATCATGTATTTTACAATTTTTGTTTTATAAGCTTTTTAAGGATTATTATGAAGAACCTAAAAAAACTGATTTATCTCGTGCCTTTTTTACTTATTGGTTGTGAAGGTGGAGATTTTAAAGAATCAAAGACCTTCGTAGGCGGGAAAATCGTTACGGCAGACACTCTTAATTTGGGACATAAAACCTACATGGAGTACTGTGTTTCTTGTCATGGAGTCAAAGGGGATGGAAATGGGATTGCTGCTAAAGGCATGTTCCCATCACCGCGTAACTTTACACTTGGAATTTATAAGTTTGGTAACGTTCCGAGTGGGGATCTTCCCCATGATGAAGATTTTTATCGCATTATTGGTCACGGCCTTAATGGAACGGCGATGCTTAAATGGGATATCTCTGATAAGCGCTTAGATGCAGTTACTCAATATATTAAAACTTTTGCTCCTACCGTTTGGGAGGCCAAAGATAGAACATTGGGTGAAGCGATCACGTTGACTAAAGATCCATTCGTTGATCAATCTAAAATCAAGGCCGTTGAGTATGGTAAAGAAGTTTATCATGCTGTGGCCAGTTGTCAGAGTTGTCACTCTGCTTACGCAACAAAAGAAGAGCTCATTACTTACGGGAAAAAATATAATAATCCTGTGACTGATTTTGAAGCAAACCTTTATGAAGTTAAGCTTCAAGAAGGGGAGTATGGAATCAAAAACCTTCCCGTTGATTTTACATGGCACCCAGTTCGTTCGGCCACAACAGTGGATGAGTTATACCTAAGAATTGCTTCAGGTATTGGTGGCACTTCAATGCCAAGTTGGAAAGGAACTCTTGAAGACGATCAAATTTGGGCCGTTGCTTATTATGTAAAATCCTTAATGGATCTTCGAAACACTCCAGAAAGAGATGTTCTCTTCTTAAAACTTAAGAATCAATAAGGACTTTTTTGTGGAAATGACTTTAGGCAATTTTCGCCGTTCAAATATTATTGAGAGGCTGGTGTCCAAAAAACTTTTTTGGGTCATCATGGTAAGTTTCCTTTTTGCTTACCCCATCACAAAAAGTATTCAGCGCAGACTTCCTGCTGCTTTACCTGTGCTTTCAACAGTACCCGAATTTCGTTTCACAGATGAGAATGGCAAAACCTTTGGCTCTCATGAGCTCAAAGGTAAAATTTATATCGCCAACTTCATGTTCACCAGCTGCAAGACTTCATGTCCGATCTTACTTAAGAAAGTTCAAAAGGTTCAGCATCGTATGCGGGGTGTGATTGATAGAGCGGCCATTGTGTCATTCACGGTAGATCCTGAAACGGATACTTCTGAAGTTTTATTTGCAAAAGCTCGGGAGCTTAAGGCCAATCCTACTGTATGGCGTTTTTTAACTGCTTCCAAGGAAGATACAAAAAACCTTCTTGTTGGTGGTTTTAAAGTTCCAGTAGGCGAGAAAGAAATCGCTAATAGCATTATGGAAGTGGCCCATTCTAATAAGCTTGTTTTGGTGGATCAGGACGGAAGAATTCGTGGCTATTATGGCCTTGAAGACCGCTCGATTAATCAGCTTATGATTGATGCCGGATTATTAATAAATAGTAAGAAGAATTCTTAAATAAGGAGAGCTTTGTGAGTGAAGTAGACCACAAAAGTCATAAAAAAGAGTATTTTTTGGTGTTCATTGCCCTGGCCGTACTAACAGCTGTGGAGCTTGTGATCCCTGATTTGAAGGCCTCAAAGCTCGCCAAAGGTTCTTCGCTTACTTTTCTTGCCTTAGGCAAGGCATGTATCGTTGGTTACTACTACATGCATTTAAAAGATGAAACAAAATGGATGAAGTTTGTCGCTCTCATTCCTCTTTCAGCTTTTATTTATGCAGTTGTCGTTGTTCTAGAGTCTATTTACCGTTAATTTAAGGAGCATCTCATGGATCATGCGACTGGAAAAAAAGTAGAATTTAAATCTGAGACTTCTATATTTGGTCATCCTAATCAAATGCCAAAATCCAATCATTCAAAGTTTCCGACTTGGTCCTTAATTGTCGTTTTAATTGTTTCTTTTTTTATTCTTAAATCTTTTATTTATATTTCTGACAAAAAAAGACACGGAAAATAGTTGGGGCATTTTAAGACAACTTAAAACACCTCTCTTACTTAATTTCAATAGCTTTCCTTTGGTATCCTTCTTGCTTCTCTTTATTTATGAAAGAGTTAGCAAGGAGACTGTTTATGTCAAAGTTTTTGAATTCTTTAGATATTTTTCCATATGGCCCTAAAGTCAGAAAAAATAGAACTGAAGTTATTAGCCTTGTTGTGGGCCTTGCTCTTTTTATTTTAGGACTCAGCGGACTGCCTTTTTCAAATTTCATGGGCCTTCATCTTAGTGTGTTTCACTGCTTAACCATCACGGCCGCCGGAGTAGTACTTTTCTGGAATGGTTACCTCGCAAACGAGAAGGGTTCTTACTGGGCCTGTTTTGGGTTCGGAACTTTTTTCGCTTTAAGAGCTGCTCTGGGTTTTCTTTTTGGTCAGCATGGAGTCGCTAGTTTAGGCTCCATGGAGGATCGAGTTTTTAGGATTGTTCCAAATTTTCAGGTCTTGGGAACAGCAGACTATATTTTGGATGCTCTTCTTTGTTTGATTCTCTTCGCAGGTGCCTATGACTGGAGCTCTAGGGGCCGTGTTTCTAGAGCGCACTAAAATCGGTCATTTATTTATGAATGACTGATCGTTAACTTAACTTTGAGTTTTTTTGTGATCGTCCGTTTTTTGTGCGTTTTTGGGTATTTTAGCGCCAGATTAGCGCCAAAATTTTTGCTCCATGATTTGAATGGGCACCAGTTTTAAACAGAACCCAGGCCTTTAAAGGACCTGGGCTTTATGGCTTTGTATTGAAATAAGAAATTTGCTGGTTTAGCAGATCTTCTGCCACCAGTCGTGTGTAAGGGGGACTCCACTAGATGGTAAGATCCTCAAAAGATCATTCTCTTCCAGCTCTTCGGCATTAAGCAGCTGAGTGGGCATTTCGTCTTTGGAACCCTTTGAGTTGAAGGACAAAGCCATAAACTCAAGCTTTCTTCGGTGATTAACTTGCATTTGCTCTATGTAATATTAGAAGTTTGAGGGGTTGCCATTAAGACCAGTCAACAATTGGTTCGATGACCAGAGGTTTTGGGCATGACTAGTAAAGATTTACGTTAAATTTAATCATTCTTTATAAGACGAAGATTGGCGAGTGGATGATAAACGGTCGGATTAATCTCTTTCACCTTTAAACAAGGTAGCTTACCCTTACAATCTACCAGACCACCTTCAACCACTACAAAGGCACCCTTCAATCCATCTAAAGTGTCTGGCTCAAGCAGAAGTATGTCCCCATGAACATTGTCTTTTATCAACCGTGATTGGCTTAGATATTTTTGATTACCTTTAATTTGTAAAAAGCCCTGATAACTTTCGGCCTGGACGAGAGAAGTCATGAGAAAAAGCATGGCCAAAATGTAATTCATATCTTCCTTTTACACGGATCATCTGGACTGGTAGTAATTCTTCCCGAATTATTAAGTTCATTCACCAGAATTCGCTCTTGTTGAATGACATTTCTGGCCACCTCTTCAGTTTCTCTTTGTAATTTAATAATGGCTTCATTATTTCTGTCTTTGATTGCTTGTTTTTGGTCCAAAATATTTTTGTTATAAATATCGATTTTTGCCTTCATCTCTTTTAAAAGGAGGCTGAGGTTGTTCTTTTGTATCCCACTCAGGAGCTGCAAAGAATTTTCTATCTCTACCTCCATTTCCCTAACACAGATTTCTTCAAGCGAGTTAATGGTCGCTGCGAAGTGACCCATGGTGAATAATGGATTTTGAACTAACGAACTGATAGATGGCTCTTCAGGCATCCTATCATGCAGCCTTGAGTTCCAAAAGATCTCATAGAAAGAGGAGCCTTGAGTCTTATTGGCCTCAGCATAGTCTCTAATTTTATCCATGCACGAGTCTTTTTTAAAGAATGGATCTTGCTTTAATTTTTCAATATGATCTTTGTAGTAATGGTATGAAATTTGATCGCCCACCGATGTGTAGGACAAATCTCCGGGAGGATCGCTTGGAAAGCATCCCCAGGCCACATTATTTGCACTGGAGGCGAAGAATGCACAGACGTTTTTTAGACCAGAAAGATCCTGCTGAATAGCTCCCGAGTGACAAGATTGAAGATTTAAATTTATTTTTGCGCCCGTATCATTCAGTTTTTTTATTTTATTAGTAAGAATTGATCCAGTAATATAATCATAATCCCCAGTCTCAGGATTCAAAAGTCCAAATTTATATTCACAACCGTCCTGATGGTTTGACTTCACCGATGGTTTAATGCCGACTTGTTTGCCATTACAAAAAAGATGACCATGCATAAACAAATCGACTACCACCTCATCATTCGGCTTGGCCTTGGCAATTAAATCATCAAATGCTTTTTCAAAATTATTAACAGTAGCTGGCTTTCCTTTGAGCTCATTTTTAATATAATCATGCTGAAACTTCATGTTTTCTTGCAACTTTTTGGCCCGGGCCACGCCAGGAAGAAAAGAATCAGTATCCTTACTACTCTCAAAATTCATACCGACAGAGTCAAAAAGAGTTGTCACTTCGTAACCACTTTCCTCAAGACCCCTGGCGTTCCTTGCTACGGCATAACCAAATTCATGATCCGTCGGCAAAGCACCTATCGTTCCATAACTCTTAGCAACTCCGCCTACAACTAAACCAAGTCTTGCGGCTTCAGCTTGATTAAAAAAAAATAAACAAAAAAAAAGTAGTCTTAAACCCATTTAAATATTTTAAGCGTATCTGAACTGTTTTCCTACGTAGGAAAATTTCACCATTTTTCAAATTGATAGAGGGCCTGTCCTATGCTCAAATGATGCTAAAATGTCGATTAGAATACAACAATTGGCGGCCACACAGATCATAAAGTAGCATCCCTCAAGAATTTAATCGAAGAAAAATACAACAGGGGGAAATGGAATTGTTGCTTCATGCCTAAAGGATGTCGTGTTTAGTTTAAGAGTTACGGATTAATTGACTCAAATATCGATATGTGCTAGTATTAGCACATTGGCTTGAGGAGCTGCCTTTAAAAAAAATTAAATGGAATGACAAGGCCCGGGATTTTGTAAGAAACCTAGATGATGAGACTAAGATTGAAATCGGAACACTTCTCATGATGCTTCAGCAAGGTGAAGCCCTAGGCGAACCACAATCTAAGCCAATGAAATCAATTCATGTCAGGGCACACGAATTGAGGGTAAAAGATAAAAAAGGTGCTTACCGAGTCATATATGTTCTGAGCATACAGGATCAAATACTAATCCCACATGCTTTTACAAAAAAGACTCCGAAGACACCACAAAAAGAAATTGAGCTTTCAATTAAAAGACTCAAGGAGATGCTAAATGAAATTAACTAAAGAAGCGAAAAAAATGGCCGAAGACCTAGGTCTTTCTGAAGTTGATGCCTATATTATGGAACTTAAGGCCAGGCTTTATTCAAAAAGCTCTGAACTTATTAAAACTTCCAAGCTCACTCATGAACAGATAGCAAAACTGATTGGAACGAGCAGAAGCCGTATTAATCGAATCGCTAATAAAGGTGAAAACAATGTCTCTATCGAGCTTTTGTTAAAGCTCATTGCTGTACTTGAAGGGAAGTCGGCGATTAAAATTGCTGCTTAGACTTTTAATTGAATCCATGCATAAACTCTCCAATGCCTGAAGTTCCACATCTGAAATCTTGTCTAAATAACTCACTGTTGG
>CAMCZE010000139.1 GCA_945885655.1 Bacteriovorax stolpii
TTCTATTGGAAAAGGTTTTGCCGGCATATCTGAATCAAGCATCGTAGGAGCATCACTGGGTGATTTACCAGCTCGCATGACCTCACCTGCTTTAAGTACGTTACCACCAAAAGCATTTCTTAAAGATCCTATGGCCGCCTCATATTTTGCAGTTTCTGTTTTTGCAAATGAAAGCAAAAGAATAAAAAATGTCAAAAGAAGGGTACATAGATCTGAGAATGTCGCCAACCAACCAGGAGCACCGGGTTTACAGGGAGGACATTTTGGAGCGTCGGCCATGACCTACTCCTTTTTCTCTTCAACAAGACGGTCTTTAGGTGGCAAAACTGAATCAAGCTTCTCTCGAATCACACGTGGGTTTTCCCCCGCGACGATTCCTAGAACTCCGGCCACGATGATGTTCATTTTAGTGGCCTCTTGTTTAGAACGTTGTTTTAATTTTGCCGCGACCGGAATTGTGAAAACGTTTGCAATCACTGAACCATAAAACGTGGTTAAGAGAGCAACCGCCATCGCTGGACCAATTGATGAGGGATCCGACATATTCTGTAACATTTGAACCAGACCAATAAGAGTTCCGATCATCCCGAAGGCCGGACCATCTGCCCCCATTCCTTCCAAGATGTCCACGCCTTTTGAATGTCGATCTTCCATAGCAGCAATTTCCAAACTTAAAATACTTGTAATCACTTCAGGCGGACGGTTATCGGCCGCAAGAGTTACGGCCTTTTTTAAAAACTTATCCTCAACAGGAACTTTTTCTAAAGCAAAAACGGACTCACGCCGAGCTGTCTCGGCCAACTTTTGAATTTCTTCAATTGTTGCTTTTGGATCTGGAACAGTTGAAAAAATTGACTTCATGAAAATCGAAACAAGATTTTTTACAACTTCCATTGGCCACTTGATCAAGGTCGTCGCAATAACTCCCCCTCCTACCACAAAAATGGAAGGTGGATCGATAAAGATAGTTAAGGGTGATCCATAAAGAATCGATCCAAGAATCGAAATCGTTGCGAGTACTAATCCGGCCACGGTTGATATGTCCATGAGAACACCTTTAAAAAAGATCTGTATGGACAAAGTATCGGAATTTCAGAAATGAACTTTAAAAAATGTGTTTTTAGAGACAAGAAAAGTCAAAATAGCTTTTTAGTCGGAAATTAAAAGGCCCAGAGATTGATCTGGGCCTTTTAATTATTTTTGATCTTCAATCAACATTGCAGAATCAATGTACGAAAGCATTGCACTACGTAGCTCTTCTAAGGAAACTTCTGAACCATCCTGGCCCTTAAAAATTTCTTCTTTAATCACCTCAATAGGGAAACCTGTCATCTTAGCGAGAACCTCTAAACTTATTTTTCCACTATCGTTTCCCGTCATGCTGCTCATTCTAAACTCCTTGAATATGCCGCTACTCGATCCTTGAATAGCAATGTGCGAAAATCATATCGATCTGCGAAAATGAAAGTCAACCGATGTTCGCACAAATGTAAGAAAATGTTAGGGAAAGCCTGAGGAAATCAATTTAACTGCCTAGAATTATGTATCTCTTTGACTAATATCCGGGAGCACCAACAAATGTTAGAAAACTTTCTACCTTAGATTCCATTTCTTGAAACTCTTCGACTGGACGCGACATTAAAGTAATGGCTCCCCCGGCCCCATATCGCCAGATGCGCTCGCCGATATTGATGGATGCCGTACGAATATTGATTGATGCCATTTTCTTATCGCCATAACAAAGAAGGGTAGACCCACAATAAATGCCTCGAGGAGAGTGTTCAGTTTCTTGAATGATCTCCATCACTCTTTTTTTCGGTGCACCGGTAATACTTCCTCCCGGAAACAAGGAATCCAGAGTCTTCTGCATTGTGACCGGATTATTAAGGCGAACTGACAATAATGAATATTGATGAAGAAGACCTGGCACAATGAGTGGCGCCCGACGTTTAATAACTCGTGTTTTAGGTTGATCCAAACGATTGAGATCATTTTTTAGAAGATCTGCAATCATGATCAGCTCACCTTCTTCCTTGGGATCAGCGAGCAAGGCCTTCCAGTCTTTTTTCCAATCATTTGAGAGTTTTTTTGTACCCTTAATGGGCATCGTAAAAACTTCATTGTCTCGATACTGAAAGAGACATTCTGGCGAATTACTTAAAAACATATATTCACCAAAATAAGTCGCATGAGCAAATGCACCTAGACCTTTTCGTGAAAAGAAAAAATCTGAAATTTCTTGAGGATTAAGAACTTCTTCTGTTTGAAAATCAAAAGGAAAAGTTAGGTTAACCTGATAACAGTTTCCCTGCAAAAGATGCTCTTGGATCTGAGCGAAGGCAGTTTTATATTCAGTCCAAGTGGGGCGCTCAAGAGTGCGCAGAGGCAACCTATTAAGTTTTGTTTGACGTGCACTCACCTTTCGTGAACGTGCATAAAATATTTCCAACACTAAAGGAGTATCTGGACCAATATTATGTCCCAGGCCTTGCCTTAGAAGTCCCCACTCATAATAAAAATGATAAACACGGGTCTCTTTGACCGTATTATGAAGATACAATTCTTCTAAACTCTTCTGAAAGGCTTCAATGGAATAAGTTTCTGGATATCCGGTTAAGAGATTATAACGAAGGTGGCGACAGTATAAATATGCCCGTATAGGCCGATCTAATTCTAAAATCTTATCCTCACTCCACTTAAAACGGGAGAAGATCATGATTTTTGTCCATGGGGGGTTGGAATTTCCAATTCAGCAAATTTAGTTTGAGATCCAATCCACGAAAGTTCAACCGTCCCAGGCTCACCGTTACGGTTTTTGGCGATAATAATTTCAGCAATGCCTTTTTTTGGCGTATTCGCATCGTAATAATCTTCACGATGAATCAAACACACAATGTTGGCATCTTGCTCAAGAGATCCGGACTCTCGTAAATCTTGAAGTTGAGGACGACGATCAGTTCGTGAAGCCGCAGCACGATTAAGCTGCGAGAGGGCCACGATGGGAATTTCAAGTTCGTTGGCAAGCATCTTAATACCACGGGAAATTTCAGCAATCTCCTGCTCACGAGACTGTTTCTGAACATGAGGAGGCATAAGCTGTAGATAATCAATCACAACCATTGCTAGTCCTCTTTCGGCCTTAATCTTTCGGCAATAAGAACGGATGTCGATCAAATTGGTTGAACCGGTATCATTGATATAAATCGGAAGATTTGAGAGCTTTTGGATAGCTCCCGAAATGGCACGTAGATCCATTTCATTAAAGTCTTTAGTTTTAAGCTTACGACCGTCTATACAGGCCTCTGAGGCCAAAAGTCGCATGGACAACTCAGCATACATCATCTCGTAAGAAAACACCGCCACAGGCAACGTCGTCTGTTTAGCAGCAGCAACGGCCCAATTCAGAGCAAGGGCCGTCTTCCCCATACCTGGACGAGCAGCAATGATCACAAGCTGGCCTGGTTGCAGGCCAAGAAGTTTGTTGTCCATAGAACGAAAACCAGTGGAAACGCCGGTGATTTCACCTTTAGCGCGGGCCGGTTGTTCTAGTTCTTTGAGGTTCTCGTAAAGAGCTTCCTTCAAAGTCATCATTTTATTATTTTTAGTCTGAGCGGTGAGTTTAAAAAAACTCGCCTCTACATCTTGAAGAAAAGCCTCAATGTCTCCAGAGAAGTTTGTCCCTGTCTGCATGATCCTTGTGGCGGTTCTTACGACATCACGAAGCACAGCTTTCTGTTTGATAAGACGAGCATAGTGTTCAACGTTGGCAGATGATCCAATCTCTTCACATATAGTGATGAGTCCTGACTGTCCGCCAATTTTTTCGAGTCTACCTAAATCATTGAGGCGTGAAGACACCGTAACGATATCAAAAGGCAAAGAATCAATGTGCAACTCTTTAATCGCAGCAAAGATCGTACCGTATTGAGGATGATAAAAATCATCAGGCGCAAGATTTATATCAGAGATTTCATCGAAGCTTGTGTTATCGATGAGAAGGCAACCGAGAAGAGCTTTCTCTGCACCCATGTCATGAGGAAGTTCATTACTTTGACCAGAGGCCATTTTCCATTCCTTGGGAAAAAAGAACCCAAGATTTTACCCTTGGGTTCCAATTTTAAAGAATCTTATTCAGCGTTAGCAGCTTCTTCAGCAGCTTTTGCAGCTTCAGCTTTAAGAGCTTCAGCTTTAGCTTTTTTGTCAGCATTACGACGTTGAGCTTCAGCTTGTTGTTTTTTGAGTTCTTCGGCCATAGCAGCATCGATAGCAACTTTTAGTTTGAAAGTTGCAGTAACATCCGAGAAAAGTTTCGCTTTTACATCGTATGTCCCAAGTGACTTAACTGAGCCTTCAACTTGAACAAGACGACGCTCAAGAATTACACCTTGTTTTTCAAGTTCTTTAACGATGTCCTGAGAAGTAACGGCCCCAAATAGACGACCATTTGTTCCAACTTTCTTGATAAGCTCAACTGTGATGCCTTCAAGTTTTTTCTTAAGAGCAAGTGCTGCATCTTTTTCAACAGCAACTTTTTTAGCTAATGCTTTTTGTTTATCTTTAAGAACGTTTGAGTTCTTATCGTCCGCAAGAATTGCGAACTTCTTCGGGAAAAGAAAATTACGAGCAAATCCGGCAGATACGTTTACGATCTCTCCGATTGTTCCTAATGACTTCACCTTTTCAGTAAGGATGACTTTCATATTATTCTCCTAAAAATTATTCTTCAGTTTTTCGTTTAATAAAATACTTTCTAAAATCAAACCAGTTATCAAATAAACCCACAGCCGCAATCAAATAGCTGGCCATGAAAATCACAACCGTAACGATCAGCGTGCGAAAAAATCCTACCACTCCAATAAAACTTAAAAGGTCACTTAAGACACCAAAACCTTGAAAAAAATAAAATAATCCAAGACACTTGATGAGGTTATAACCCCAAATTTCATAGGAACTCACTCCAAAATGGTCACCAGCCAGGGCCAATGAGAGTCCTGCAATGAGGACAAACACGAACCCAAAAGGGACTTTAAAATGCAAAAGATTTTTTTCTGAATACGGATAATCATTACCAGACAAGAGAAGCCTGCGGCTCTTCAAGGCAAGGAACATGTTAAACCAGAGCATCAAAAAGACACCTATGAAAAAATAAACCGGAAGGTTTTCCAGAAAGTTTTTCACCATAAGTTTAGGATTGTTCAAGAGGTTAAGAACTTCAATGGCGTTCTGATCCTGACTTTGTTCAATCATTTTTTTCTGTTCGTTTATTTTATCTGCATTCTTCTCAATTTCATGAATCATGAACTGTTCAACACCCATGTTCTGAGATTTAATCCAAGCTCCAGCTGCAACGGCCACAACTAGCATAAAGCCAAGTCCCAACCCCAACATGCTTTTAATCGGAGAAAAGCCTCGTAAGATACTTTCTCCAATGCCTAAACCAAAAACAAAAATAGCGACATAGAACCAGAACAAAGTAGAACTTTTATAAACAAGTATCGCAAAAGCGAAACTTAATATCAGTCCAGCTAGGCCCGTGAGAAAACCTTTCGTACGACCATAAAGAATGATCGCAAGAGCAAGAGGAAATGGCGCAAATAACGACATGATAAAGCTCATGCACAAAATCACAGAAGATACACCCAAAAGGAGCAGCCTGCCGTTAGATAATTGTGGTGGTTGAATCACAGTCGAATTCATGCGGAGTTTACCTTCTCTTATCTTGCAGTCTCATTAGACTGGTAACTGATAAGAAGCATGTTACGACCGCGTTTGATTGACTCGTTAGCACGTCTCTGAAAAGTTGGAGTTAATCCAGTGATACGAGCAGGAGAAATCTTACCGAATTCGTTTACTAACCATGAATAAGACTTAGGGTCTTTCCAGTCTGGAGAAGTTTTCTTAGCTGAAAACCAACAAGACTTACGCTTAGAATGCATTTTTTTGTCTTTATCTTCGCCACCAAATCCGCCTTCATCATCAAGATCACCAGTCACTTGAGAATGATTAGGGTTCTTGTATTCCTTAACAATGTCAGCTTGGTGCTTATCTTCGCCAAGTTTAACAATAAGAAAACGAACTAAATTTTCATTGATACGAAAACGACGCTCAATTTCTGCGTTAAGGTTACCAGCACCTTTGTACATGAAATAATGGTAGGCGCCTTTTTTAAGACCAGACTCAGCAGGTTGTGCAAAAGTTTTTACACCCCATGAATCAGTAACTAGAACCTCAGCGCCGTACTCTTTGAAAGCTTCTGCGAGGGTGTTTTTAACAGAAGCGACAGCTTCTTCGGTTGCGTCCGGGCGAACGACAAATGCCGTTTCGTAGATCATATTTCCTCCTGGATTATAATTAAGCCCATGGTCTCAAATGCCATGAGCGAGTTAGAAATAGGTAATGAATGTCGAAGGAAACTAGCACAGTCCGTTACCTATCGTATAGTTGTTTTCTTAGATACAACCTGTAAGGCCAAGAATACAGGCAGTTACACCACCATCACTGGCGAAGCTCTGCATTACATCACCATCATTGGCGAAGCTCTGCATTACATCACCATCACTGGCGAAGCTCTGCATTACACCACCATCACTGGCGAAGCTCTGCGTTACACCACCATCATTGGCAAAGCTCTGCGTTACACCACCATCACTGGCAAAACCTTGCATACATAACATTTATTGGATAAATCGCCTTCATGATTATGTTCCTATCATCTCTATTTTTTCTGGGCCTCCAGGTCGTAGCTGCCCATCCCATTGACCAATTTAAAGGTCATTGGTTAGGCCCTTGTACTGAGAATGGGAAGCCATTAGTGAAAATGGATTTACTCATCCAAAATTCCCTTGAAAAAAACCGCTTGGAATACGTCATCACCTATTTGCCTCCTTCGGGAAACATCATCGAAAGAAAATACTCCCTGACCTTTCAAGACCAAAACCGATCACAAGTCATTTTAGATGAAGGAAATCAGATACTTTTTGAAGAGATGATTCAGGAAAATGTCATGTTTGGCCTTTTAAAAAATGGACAGACATTGGTTCATTCTCGATTTGAGGTTAAATCAAAAACCATGCAAGTTCACATGACGGCCTTTTCGGAAAGGTCTCAGCATCAAACCGAAACACAAGATTATAGACCTCAATCGCTTCAAAACTGTCTACTAGTCAAACAATAAAAACTCCCATCTTCTGGCCATTCCCCCACATATTTAGAGTCCATGGACTTAACTATGGCAATGACCGTGGTTCAGATTTAAAACTATCTAGATGGTGTTTTGTAAGATCATCTTTTACTTAATATCGAAAATGAAATTAGACCCAGGGTCTCCAGCAGAACGGAAAGATGAAAAATCTTATTTTTGATGTTACAATTTAATAACAAGGGGACTAAAAAAGGCCCCTTGTTTCTTAAGCATCAGGTGCATAAATTTCGTATTGTTCAGCATGATAATTATTGTCTGCTCTCACAAGAAGAGTCTTATTGTGAAGCTCTTCCAACGCCTCGATAATTCCAAACTCTTCCGAAGAAAGTTTTGCTGAAACTTCGGGGTGAGCAAAAATCGTGATTTTTGTGGCCGACGTTCGTTTCATCACTTTCTGAATTTCGCGGATAATTTCAAAACTTACTGTTTCAACAGACTTCACACGTCCCACACCTTCGCAGTATGGACATGCTGTGCACATCACACGAACCAAAGTGTCCCGAGTACGTTTTCGTGTCATCTCGACCAGGCCTAAACCTGAGATTGGAAGAACATTGGTTTTAGAACGATCTTTTTTAAGTGCTTCAAGGAGGGCCGAATAAACTTGAACCCTATGTTCTTCTTTTTCCATATCGATGAAATCGATAATGATAATCCCACCACAGTTTCTTAAACGAAGTTGATATACAATTTCTTTAACCGCTTCAAGATTCGTTTTAAGGATGGTGTCTTCAAGAGTCTTTTTACCAACAAACTTACCAGTATTCACATCAATTGAAACCAAAGCTTCGGTTTGATCGATATTGATAGATCCACCAGATTTTAAAAACACTTGATTTGAGAGAGCTCTTTCGATCTCAATATCAATACCATAATGTTCAAAAATCGGAGATTCTCCGTCATAGTACTTAATTTTAGCTTTATGATGAGGAATAAAACGCTGGATAAACTTTTCAATCTGTTTTACTGAAGACTTACTGTCAGCAACAAGAACATCCACATCTTCATCCATGATGTCACGAA